>CAMHEA010000178.1 GCA_946184025.1 uncultured Prevotella sp. | reverse complement strand
CCTGTATGATACTGAATGCTAATGGTTTTCAGGCAAGTGAAGGAGTGAAACCGATTTCCATATAGTATTTTTATGAAATCAATATCACAATATCACGGTTTATTCAATTATCTGATACCCAACGGGAAATAGTGTGATATTGAATATCACAGCATATCACGCGTCCAAATAATAATGTGAAACGGAAGTCAGTTTATTGACGGCAAAAGGCATGTGATATTGAGTGATATTGCAATATCACGCACAACCACCAGGTATTCAGCATATTACAAATGGTGATATTGGTGATATTGTTTTATCACATCGTCACATTGTCATTTTTCGACGGTTGCGAAATTTTGCAATAGTCGCTATAGAAGGGCGGGCTACTTCCCGAGCAGTCTATAGACGATGCTTTCCCACGCCTGGTAGAGCTGGCCCAACTGAGTGAAATGGGCTTCGGTTTCGGCCTTGTGGAATGCGGGGCTGATGGACTTGTTCAGCACAAGGTAGTTGCCATAGCCGAGGTCGACGGTCTCCCATTCGGCATCGTCCGACTGACAGGCCAGCAGGCTGAAGTTGAGGCGGCGGAGCACGGGGATGACGGCGCAGAGGTGCTCGGTGGTGATGGGGCGGGGGCGGCCGTGAAGGTAGTTGGCATGGTAGTCCTGCCCCTCGGCGTCGATGATGGTGATGCCGCCGGGCTCGCCCATGGCACTTCCGCGGGCAAAGGAGAAGGCCACGATGTGGAGACGGGTGAACGACTGGTAGTTGGTGTCGTTGATTTCGATGGTGTCCATAGTTTGAGATTGTTGTTACAAAGGTTAGTCTGTATCGTTACTGACTTCGCGGGCTTGGTCGAACTTCTCTTTCATGGTGGGGTTCTTGTAGGTAAGCTTGCGAATGGTGAGATTGTCGACCTTGTCGTTGGCAAGGCGGAGGTGGTCGTCTGACTTGAGTAGGTTGTCCTTCACTTTCTGGAGGTCGGCGATGGATTTGTCGATGGCTGCGATGGCATCGTGGAAGCGGTCGTGGGCATTCTTGACGTTGTTGCCAAAGAGGTTGCGGAACTCATTGAGTTTTTTCTCGAAGTTGGTGACGTCGATTTCCTTGCTCTGGGCAATGGCCAGCTGGCGCTTGTATTCGAGGCTTTTCTTCGCGGCCTGCACCAACAGGGTGATGATGGGGATGAAGAACTGCGGACGGATGACGTACATCTTCTCGTAGCGGTGGGACATATCTACGATGCCTGTGTTGTAGGTCTCGTTGTCGGGTTCGAGGAGCGAAACGAGTACGGCATATTCACAGCCTTTCTTGCGGCGGTCATCGTCGAGCTTCTTCAGGAAGTCTTCGTTTTTGTGCTTGGTGGCCGTGGTGTCGTTTTCGTTCTTCATCTCGAACATGATGGAGATGTACTCGAAACCGTTGTCCTTGTCGCGGAAGATGAAGTCGCCCTTGGTGCCTTCGGCGATGTTGTTGTCTTTCTCGAAATAGGCGTTGGGCATGAGGGGGCGGATGGTGGTGTTGAACAGGGTGCTGCAATGCTGCTCGAGGGTCTCACCGACCATCTTGGTCGACATACGGGTCTTCAGGTCCTTGTAATAGTCAATCTGCGTCTGCTTTTCCTTGAGTTGCATGTCGTACATCTCCTTCAGGCTCTGCACTCTTTCCAGCGACTTGCTTTCGTTGGCGGTCAGCTCGTTTTTGAGCTCGGCAATCTTCTGCTCTTTCTTCTGGAGCACGTCTTTCGACTTGCTCTGCTCTTCGAGCACGGCCACACGAATCCTGGAATCGGTCTCATCTATACGGGCCTTCAACCGGATAATCTCGGCGTCTTTCTCGCTGGCGAGACTTAGCAGCCGCTGCTCGGCCTTGAGAATGTCGGTCTGCTGCTTGAGGGCCTGCTGTTTCTCCATTTCCTTCAGTCGACGGCTGACTTCGGCATGAAACTCGGCGTTCTTCACTTGATTGACAATGTCGGCATAATCCGACTCATCGACCGTGAAGACATTTCCGCATTTGGGGCATTTCAGTTCTTTCATCTCTAATGTTTTTGCTTTTTCTTTTCTGCAAATATACAAAATCTTTTGGATAATGATGTGGATTTATCGTTTTTTTAGAAAAAGTGTAATTGGGCTACAAATGAAAAAGCGTACAACCGTTATGGCTGCACGCTTTTCATTTGTATGGATGTTTCCGAATTTTTTTACTGTTGTCTCCGAACTCAGGTAGTTTTCTCTCCGAACTTTTCTCGGAACCTTTTTCCGAACTTTCATTGCAATGAATGCTTTAAGATTGTCAAAATGACTTCAATAGTTACCTTAAATTGTTTGTTGCAGAGAATAAAAGTGAAGAAAAAGGCATAAAAGTGATTGTATTTTGCAGAAAAGATGATTTTCCTTCGTTATTTCGTGGGAAATTAGCTAATTTTGTACGCGTAAATTATAATAAGGTACAACCTCAGCACAATAAAAATGGAAAATAGAATCAAAGTAGTTCTCGCGGATAAGAAGAGAACAAACAAGTGG
>CAMHEA010000177.1 GCA_946184025.1 uncultured Prevotella sp. | reverse complement strand
TTGATGCCGCGGCTCTTGCTCCCCGTGTTGGTAACGACGGTGGTGCCGGAGTAGACAGTGAGGTTCCCGTCGACCTTGATGCCCATGCAACGATGTGGGTCGTCAGAGTCTTCTTCCGCGGTGCAGAGGCCGCCGGTGGCACTGATGGTGATGGTGGGGGAGGTGGTGTCGCCGCCGGACGTGCCGATAATCATGTTGCTGCTGGTTTGTATGCCACGGCTGCCATTGCCCGATGCCGCAATCTTGATGGTGCCCCCTGTGATGGTAATGAGACTGTCACACTTGATTCCCTTCCTGTCTTCGTGGGCAGCCTCGATATTCAGCGTGCCGCCATTGATGAACATTCGTCCGTTATACTCCTTGTCGGGGCTGGGTGTGACATCGTCGTCGAGTGTTGCCACTTCTGCTTGTATGCCGTCGCCATGGGTGTCAGAAGTGATGGTTATGGTCCCTCCGTTCTGTTGATAGTATTGCCCGGCATGGACTCCATCGCCACTGGCTTTGACGATGTTGATGGTGCCAGTGGACTTTTTCAGTTGCAGGTATTCCTTGGTCTTGATGGCGTGACTCAGATTGCCGCTTACGTTCAGTGTGCCGCGGCCTTCCACCTCCATGTGCCCCTTGCAGTAGAGGCAGGCTTTTTGCTCTCCCGCACTGTAGTCCGCAAGGGTGTTTGTGGTGCCGTCTTCCAGAATTAAGGCACATCGCTTGCCGCATAGGATGTCGATGGCTGCACCGCGCTGGCTGGTGAGCGTGAGGCCGTTGAGGCGGAAGGTTGCCTTGAAGGCTCCGTTGTAGGTGAACCCTCCGTTGCTGCTCTCGCCACTCAGTTTGAACTCAATTTCGTTCCAGATGTTGGTATTTGTGACGGTTGCATACCCCTTGTCGGTCGTTATCGTGATGTCGTCGGCTATGGCCGCAGGGATTTGGTAGGTGACGGTGTCCTCATTGAACGTGATGGAAACCTGGTGAATCAAGACAAGGCTGTCGATTTCTTCAGCCGAATATTTGGTGCCGGCAATGGTCAGCTCCGTACCGTTGTTACTATACGTGATGACACTGGCATCGGAAAGGTTAATGCGAGTGGACTCTTCGCCTCTCCATAGGCGCATTTGGCTCTGTGCGCTCAACGAAATGCTACACAGCAAGGCTGTCAGCAAAAGGGGAAATCTCTTCATAATTCAAAAAAAGAATTACTTCACGACAATCTTTTTCCCGTTTACGATATAGATGCCTTTAGTTGCCTTGGCAACACGCCGCCCGGTCAGGTCAAAGATTTCCTTGCCTTTGGCTTTGTCTTCTTCGGCAGCCACGGATTCGATGGCCGTAGCCGTTTCGCTGAAAAACATTCTCTCCATCTTGCTCTGCGGAAAGGCATTTTCTCCCTCAGTGGTGGCCACGATTACGTTGCCGTTTTCAAAGGTAATCTTTTTGATGTTTTCCAGCGCAATGAAGCTTTCTGCGTTGTTGCAGTCTATGCCCAGGAACTTGTAGTCGTCGGCAAAAGCCGTAGTGCCAGCGGCCAACATTGCCATTAATATAAACTTCTTCATCTTTTTTTCTTTGTTTTTAATCGGATGATAACTTATATAATTGACTTAGAACTTATAATTATATCCAATGCTGATGGCATGGATGTTTTGGTTCCCGTCTTCGTCGTTCTCGTGATTAAAGACGTAGCCAAAGTCCAAATTGTGATGTCGGTTGATGTTGTATTCGACACCGAGAATTGTGCGTACCTTGTCCAGATTCCACTTGTCCCCCAGGTTGTTATGGGTCTCTACACTAACGTAAGGTTCCCATTTCCATCCTTTCTTGTCGATGGAAAGTTTCAATCGCGAACGCAGGATATGGAGTGTCTTGCGTCGTTTTTCGTGGCTGTAGGTCTCCGTGGTGTTGAGGGCATTGTGCTCTGCGAGATACGCCGTAGTGACATCCTGCACTGCGCCCGGGTTGCTTGCATCGGTCACGTCCTGCCCATAGATGACATCCCCCTCCTGCCAGTATTTCATCACTTCGTCGTAGGCCGTGAGATTGCCGTCTCCGTCGTAGCTGGGATCGCGATATTTGGTGACCGTGGCTATGCGATGTCGGGTTCGGTCGATGGTCTTTTTGGGGGCTGCGGTCAACTGATACCTTTCTCGGACAGAGATGCGAAGCGTCTTCCAAAACTTTGTCGTGTAGGTTACATCCGCGTAGAAGCGATGTTTCTGTCGCCAGAAGGATTCGTCCACTCGGGTGTCGTTCTTCAGTTTGTCGTTGTATCCCCTGTACTTGCTTGTATTGCCTTCGGCATCAGTATAGGGATTTCCGAGGAAACTCTCGCTATCCCAATCCACATTTGTCGCAGCGTCGCGGTACTTGTATTCCAGTTCTTCCGACGTCTTGTAAGAGGTCTCTTCAGGATTGTTTTTCATGATGAACATGTATCCAGCACCGAACTTCCAATGTCTGTTGAGTTTCCAACTGAGGCCGGCTCCGATGTCCCATCGGCTCGACTCGTCGAACCAGTCGAGCGTCCTGTAGCCC
>CAMHEA010000176.1 GCA_946184025.1 uncultured Prevotella sp. | reverse complement strand
GTTGCCCTGGGCTGAGATCTTTCTGGCCCTTCAGGCCGTTTTTACCGGACAGCAAGAAAAAACTTTTCTCTTTTTTTGGTTTTGTCCTCGCTTATTCGTAACTTTGCAGACATAGAACGCCCTTCTGCCACACAGAGAGCGTTATCCCTATTACCTATAAAAAAAAATTATCACTGTGGAATATATCGTATCTGCGAGAAAATATCGCCCGATGACATTCGACTCCGTAGTCGGACAGCCGGCGCTGACAACAACGTTGCGTAATGCGGTGCGTTCAGGGAAACTGGCCCATGCCTACCTCTTCTGCGGACCGCGCGGAGTAGGAAAGACGACGTGCGCACGCATCTTCGCCAAGGCCATCAACTGTCTCGAACCTACAGCCGACGGCGAGGCCTGCAACCAATGCGAGTCATGCCGCGCATTCAACGAGCAGCGTTCGTATAACATCTTCGAACTCGACGCCGCCTCAAACAACTCCGTAGAGAATATCAAGGCGCTGATGGAGCAGACGCGCATCCCACCGCAGGTTGGACGCTACAAAGTCTTTATCATCGACGAAGTACACATGCTCTCCACACAAGCCTTCAATGCGTTTCTGAAGACACTCGAGGAACCACCCGCACACGTCATCTTCATCCTTGCTACGACGGAGAAACACAAGATATTGCCCACCATCCTGTCACGATGCCAGATCTACGACTTCGAACGGATGACCGTGCAGAACATCATCGACCACTTGAAGATGGTAGCCGAGAAAGAGGGCGTAGAATATGAAGAAGAGGCTCTGTCTATCATCGCAGAGAAAGCCGACGGCGGCATGCGCGATGCCTTGAGCATCTTCGACCAGGCCGTATCCTTCTGCCAAGGCAATATCACCTATCAAAAGGTCATCGAAGACCTCAACGTACTTGATGCTGACAACTACTTCAACATAATAGACCTCGCTCTGGAGAACAAAGTGAGCGACATCATGCTACTCCTCTCACAGCTCATCGGGAAAGGCTTCGACCCCGGAAACATCGTTCTCGGACTGGCCACACACGCCAGAAACGTGCTTATGGCCAAAGACCCACAGACATTACCGCTGCTTGAAGTCAGCGAGAAACAGCGCGAGCGCTACCAACAGCAGGCACAACGCTGCCCGGCCACCTTCCTGTATAAGGCACTGCGCATCATGAACCAGTGCGACGTACAATACCGAGCATCGAGCAACAAGCGGCTGCTGGCTGAGATTACACTCATACAAGTGGCTCAGATAACACAGCCGGAAGACGAAGCTCCCGGTGCGGGGCGTAGCCCTAAACGACTGAAATCCCTGTTCCATAAACATATGAACGTCCGGCAGAACGGTGCTCAGCAGGTGGCACAAACCGGACACGTTGCCCAAAGAGAACCGGCGGCACAGGTCATAGCACCCCAACAGACCACACCGGCAGCGGCTCCAGCCCCTGCCACACGCCCTTCCCTCTCCCGTCTCACCTCATCGTTCGCCAATTTGAAGCGCGGACCGGAGAAGCCCGCCTATCAGAAGGATGTCGTCATAGAAAACAAAGACGAGGCCAACCCTTTCACACAGGAAGAGCTGCTCTTTCAATGGCGACTGATGTGCAACCGCATGAGCGAGATACCCGAGATGCGCGCCATCGCCAACCGACTGAAAAACATGACGCCCACCATTCTCGAGTTGCCCAACATTGAGCTGCCCGTAGAAAACGAGCTTCTCCTTGAGCAGGTAAAGAAAATCAAAGGACGCATAAGGGCAACAATGGCCAAAGAGCTCCACAACGGACAACTGCTTTTCCAACTACGCCTTATCAAACCGGAAGAGCAAAAGCCGATACCCACCAAACCAGAACTGTTCAACAAACTTAGAACCGACAGCCCTGACATCGACAAGCTCCAAAAAATCCTTGAACTCGAACTCGTATAAATGAGAAATTCCTCATTTCCTTTGCAATTTGCTCAACCACGACATAAGCTGTGGTCCATGCCGCCTGAAAGTTGAAGCCGCCGGTAACACCATCGACATCAAGCACTTCACCGGCAAAGAACAGGTGAGGCACATGACGGCTCTCAAGAGTGGAAAGATTGACCGACTTCAGGTCGATGCCGCCGCAGGTGACAAATTCCTCCTTAAACACGCCACGGCCACTGATTGCATAGCTGTCGTTGCAGATGACATTAACCAGTCGGTTGCAGTCTTTTTTGCCCAACATCCCCCAGCGACGGTCAGCCTTGTGAAACAGAAATTTTGCATTTCCACACCACATTGGCACGCACCAGGCCAATCTTCTTTGCCTCCCAGTCCTTCAGTCCGACATCGTTATAGAATAGCATGCACCACAAATCTTTTGGAATGAACCCCGAACATGCCCTGATAACTACACGTAGACATAGAAACTTTAGGAATGGCAGGCAGAAAAGCCATGTTTCGCTGCCCCATTCCTAAGGTTTCTCAGTGAGAAATGAGTGATTTCACCCCACGCACATCAACCAAATTGCTATGACAATCAGCCCATGCAGGAGGCCA
>CAMHEA010000175.1 GCA_946184025.1 uncultured Prevotella sp. | reverse complement strand
AGTGTGAGCCTTCTTGACATTCCTCGTCAGAAGGTTCTGGAATACCCGTAGCGTAAAGAATGAAAATCAGCTCACACCTGTAGGTATATAACAACTGCCTCGCAAAAGATGCGAGCTGAATATATACGACTACAGGAGGAACAGCCTTCATACTTTTCCCCACACTACAGTGAATTTTCCAGATTTACTGACGGGTTAAAGCATATTAGCTCTCCTCGATGTCTGCCGCCCATTTCTCCGGACGACACGACAAAGATAGATAATAATTTTGAAAGTTGCACCATTGTGAGCTGTTTTTTTGTTTTTTCGGCAAAAATATCTGAATGTAAACATAACGGCAAGTCCTTTTCTGTCCTTTTCGGCCTTTGGCTTGCAGGAATGGGGAAAAAATATTTATTTTGCAAACATGAAAAAGGATGAACTGAAACAAGAGGTGGAACGCGTGGTGGGGCACGAGCTGCGCGAGGCACGCGATTTTGAACTGCTGAGCCAATTGATATTTAAAGGAACACGCGAGCAATTGTCGCCCACCACGCTGAAGCGGCTATGGGGATATCTGAAAAATGAGGAGGTGCAGACGCGGCAACATACGCTCGACGTGCTGGCGCGGTTTGCAGGCTATCGCAGCTATGAAGACTTTTGCACCCATCCAGACAATAAAGAAGATGTGCAAAGCGGCATCTGCATAGAGGAAAGGGTATCGACGGAGAAGATGCGCCTCGGCCAGCGGCTCATCATCACATGGCTGCCCGACAGGCGCATCGTGGTGAGGCACCTGGGAGGAAGCCGGTTTGAGATTTTAGAAGCAGAAAACTCAAAACTGAGTGTGGGCGACACATTCCGCTGCCACTTGATGATACAACACGAGCCGATCTATCTGGACGAACTGAACCACCAAGGGCTGCCACCTACGGCATACGTGGCGGGACAGCGCGACGGTGTAATGATACAGGTGTGCGATTAGTCAAGAGGCAATGCGTTCAACCGCTTCATCCACGTTCTCCAATAACGTTCCTCTATATATGCTTTCAACTCGGGATCCTCGGTTTCGTTCCCCATCTCCAACACCATTGTGAGAATCGGCATCGAGAGATAACGCTGACTACTGAGCGTGTCCAGCATCTGTTCTATACCCAGCTCCTTGATGCGTTTGTCTATCTGTCTCTTTGCTTCGGTGATTTTGCGCTCATGCTGTTGAATGGCTGCCTGCTCTGCTTCATATTTCGACAATAAGGCCACCTGGCTGTCGCTCAACTGTGCCGATGGGAGTTTTTCCACTTGCTCCGCCGGCAGTTCACGTGTGAGTTGGCTCATTTGCTGCTCAAAGGAGTCACTTCGTGCCTTTTGCGTATTGAGCATGGTGCTGCTCTCTTCCCTCACCACTTTCAGCGAGTCGCTGACCGATTGCAGGCTCTGCCGCGTGTGTGAGAGGTTGAAGAGATAAGGCACAGCCACCAGCATGACAAGGATGCCCAAATAGAGCAGGCGCCGGGGCCAAAGCCAGGCACGTTGCAGGTCTCTTTGTATGGCAGATATGTCGTGATAGCGGCGATGAAGGGGAGCACAGCATTTTCTGACCACCCAAGAACTTGTCCAGCCCAACTGTAGTTCGCGGAGGATGACGCCCAAAGAGTAGATGTCCGACGGCCCTTCCGGCGCCATATAGCCTTCAGTACCTGCAGGCGCCTTCAAGACGGCATGGCTATCGGTGTCGGAAAGGCCGAAATCAATCAGTTTCAGATACTGTCCGTTATGGGTGACCATGATGTTGGATGGCTTCAGGTCGCGGTGTTGTGTCTGACGGCTATGCACATAAATGAGTGTTTCCAACAGCATGCCGGCGATGTGCCTCCGCTCTTTCCGGGTATGACCGCCGGTAGCCAGCCACTCGCCGAGTGTGGTGCCTTCCACCCACTCCATGACGATGCATAGCCCCAGGTCTTCCACTTCCTCCAAGGAATAGACAGCCACCACCATGGGATGTTGCAACTGGCCGGCAATCTCGAACTCTTTTTCCAAAAAGGCACGGTAGACGCCGTCGTGCCTGTATTCTTCCTTCAAGCCCTTCAGCATCCACCACCGTCCGTTGCGCTTGGCACGGGTCAGTTGGAATACGCCCCTGCTCGGGATATTCGAAAAGTCTGTAAAACCTCCGCTTTTCACTATTTCCGAAGGTATTACAAACCCAGAAGTCGGTTCTGACTCATTCCTTTTGCCCATGCAGCCAAATGAGAAGCGGTGGTGAAGTGTAAGGTACAGCCCATCCTACCGAGCCATCAGAGCCCCCTCGCTTTGAGCAGGAGTGACGGGTCGGGCTGTGCGCCGATGAAATTGGTGAAGCTCTCCATCAAGTCCATTGTGTTTCCCCGGCTGAGCACTTTGTCGCGGAAGCTCTGTCCCACCTCCGGCTTCAGTGCGCCCAGTTGTTCAAACCGTTTGGCCGCATTCACAGCCAGCACCTCAGTCCAGAGATAGCTATAGTAGCCCGCGGCATATCCCCCACCCCATACATGGTTGAAATAAGAAGTGGAATAGCGCGGCGGTATCTGACTGTTGAGCAACCCCACCTTTTTCAAGGCATCCTGTTCGAACTGCGCAGCCTGCTGTGCGGAAGGCACCTCCTCAAGCGGTAGCATGTGCCATGCCATGTCCACGCAAGTGGCAGCAAGATTCTCGCCCAGCGC
>CAMHEA010000174.1 GCA_946184025.1 uncultured Prevotella sp. | reverse complement strand
TGCCGGACAGACACTAAATGAAAGATAATTCTGCTGTCGATGCAATAAAAAGCGGGATTTGTGCGTTACATAAAAGTATATATACGAAACGACTATGATTGAATATGTCAAAGGCGAGTTGGCGGAACTGACCCCGGCCATGGCTGTCGTGGAGGCGGCTGGCGTGGGCTATGCCCTGCATATCTCGCTGAATACTTATGAGGCACTGCAAGGCCGCAAGGAGGTGAAACTGTTTGTGCACGAGGCACTGGTGACGGGTGGACGCGACGATTCGTTCACGCTCTACGGGTTCTTCAACAAGCAGGAGCGGGCTCTCTACAGGCTGCTCATCACCGTGAGTGGCGTGGGAGCCAATACGGCTCGCATGATTCTCTCCTCGCTCACGCCTTCGGAGCTGTGCAACGTGATTGCCAACGGCGACGAACGGATGCTGAAGGGCGTGAAGGGCATTGGCCTGAAGACGGCACAACGCATCATCGTGGACCTGAAAGACAAAATCCTGTCGCTGGGCATTGCCGAGGAACTGCATGTGAGCAGTACGCCGGGGGCACCGACGGTGGACATGGGTGTACGCGACGAGGCCGTGGCAGCGTTGACGATGCTTGGTTTCTCGCCGGCTCCGGCTGCCAAGGTGGTGACGCAGATTATGACGGCGGAGCCGGACTTGCCCGTGGAGATGGTGGTGAAGCAGGCTTTGAAGCAGATCAAATAGGACTTCCTGCTGCGGCCAGTCCATCCGTGCGACTGTGCGGACGGCTGTTTACGGAGCAAGGAGAAGTGGGTACACCTTATAATATAATGGTATACCTTTATTATAATAATAGAGAAAAGAAGACAGAAAACGAAGTTTGAAGAACAGGAAATACATATTGACGGTCGCCCTGACGTTGCTCTGTTGTAGCCTGCTGGCTATGGTGACGGGCAACGGCGTGTTCGGCGCGTCGTGGCGGCTGTTGCATCAGGCGCAGACAACGGCATCGGTGCGTCAGGGAAGTGCCCGACGGGTGGCACCTGCCGATACGACGACGCAGAAACCGCGCTTTCTCGACGTGGAGATAGACGAGGAGGAGATTCCGGACTCGTTGCTTCATCCGCGCTGGCCGGTTCAGCGGACAACGCCTGTGACGTTTGACGACCTGGAACAGGGCAGCTATGACCTTGCGCGTCCCGAGAACATCAAGCAAACGGTGGAATATAACGACTCGTTGGATCTCTATGTCATCGGCAACAAGATTGGCGGGACATGGGTGACGGCACCGATTATGATGACTCCCGAGGAATACCGGGCTTGGAGCGAGAAGCGTTCTTTTGCCGACTACTACCGCTCTAAAAATCAGGAAATACTACAGCAGGAGGGCAAAGAGAAGTTCGACTTTACGGACATGCACTTCAGCTTGGGACCGGCAGAGAAGATCTTCGGCCCCGGGGGCGTGCGCATCAAGACGCAGGGAACGGCCGAACTGAAACTCGGTGCAACTCTGAAGAACATCGACAACCCGTCGTTGCCGATCCGTAACCGTAAGACCACGACGATAGACTTTGATGAGAAGATCAATCTCAACGTCAACGGAAAGGTGGGCGATAAGGTAAACATGAACCTGAACTACAACACGGATGCCACGTTCGACTATGATGCGCAGAACATGAAGCTCAAGTATGAGGGCAAGGAGGATGAAATCATCAAGCTGGTGGAGGGTGGCAACATCTCATTCCCGTCCAACAACTCACTTGTCAAAGGTGCCTCGTCGCTGTTCGGAATCCGCACGGATATGCAGTTTGGCAAGCTAAAGCTGCAAACGGCCGTCTCACAGAAGAAATCATCGTCGAAAAGCGTGTCGTCGAAAGGTGGCGTGCAGCTCACTCCTTTTGAGATTGACGTGGCAGACTACGAGGAAAACCGCCACTTCTTCCTTTCACAGTATTTCAGGGAGCACTATGATGCCTCTATGCGCACGTTGCCCAATATCATGACGGGCGTCACCCTCAACCGTGTGGAAATCTGGGTGACCAACAAGACGGGAACGACGAGCAATACACGAAGCATCGTGGCACTGACAGACTTGGGCGAAAGCACGAACATCAGCCGTAGAGACCTGTGGGGAGGTGGCTCCGCTTCCGTGCCGTCTAATCAGGCTAACTCGGAATATGGAACGGTGAAGGCACTCGATGGAGTGCGAAACATTGACCAGGCATCGACCGTACTGGAGGGCATCGGGCTTGTGGGCGGTGCCGACTTTGAGAAGTTGGAGAGTGCGCGGTTGCTCAGTTCTTCGGAATATTCAGTCAACAGTGCCCTTGGCTATGTGTCACTGAAAACCACGTTGCAGACCGATCAGGTGCTTGCCGTGGCTTATGAATATACCTACGGCGGCGTGACCTATCAGGTGGGAGAATTTGCTTCTGACCTGACAGACGTGAATGCGGCCCTCATCGTGAAGTCTCTGAAGAACACCAGCAACCATCCTAAGCAGGGTAACTGGGACTTGATGATGAAAAATGTCTACTATCTGGCTTCGACGGTGGAGAAGGAGAAGTTCCGTCTGGACGTAAAATACCAGAGCGACACCACAGGTGTGTATCTGTCGTATCTCCCAGAGCCGCAAGTGAAGAATCAGTCGCTCATCAAATTGCTGGGAGCGGACAGGCTGGACAACAACAACCGCCCGAACTCCAACGGCTATTTCGACTTCGTGGAGGGCTATACGGTGAGCAACGGGCGCGTGTT
>CAMHEA010000173.1 GCA_946184025.1 uncultured Prevotella sp. | reverse complement strand
ATAGAAGAAAACAATGACAAATCTGACCAATATGAAAGGATTAAGAAAAATGATTGTAATGGCTCTGACCACCATAAGCGTGATGAGCATCACAGCCCAGGAGTATGACACCAACAGAGGGTTCATCCACCCAGGCGGCCTGCACACACAGGCAGACTTTGACCGAGTGAAACAACAGTTGGCAGAAGGAAACCCGAAAGTGAAAGCTGCCTACAACGTGCTGAAGAACGCCGCCTATTCAAGTGCAACAGCCGCCACTTACCCAGTGGAGACCATCGTAAGGGGAGGCGGTACGGGCGAGAACTACATCAATGCGACACGTGGGGCTGCCATCGCCTACCAGAATGCGCTGCGATGGAAGATTGACGGCACTGACCGACTATCCCTTTGAACTGATACCTGCCAGCAACGACATGACAGGCATCGGCGCCCTTCAACCCGCAAATGAATGCCAGTCCAAGGATGCTCAGCAACAAATCCTCTACGACCTGTCAGGCCGTTCCACCTCCTTGCCACTACTCAGAGGCGTTTACCTGAAGAACGGAAAGAAATACTGGCGCAAATGAAACGGCTGTTTATTGGAGGGCAAAAAACCGTTCATTAATGAAAATCGTCCAATTCATTAATGAAATGGATGAAATTCATTAATGAATGGAAAAACAGGACGCTAATGGGAAACCTGACTGACCCATGCTGAGAGGGATGATATTTTGCAATCAGAGGGCAACATGTTGGCACTACGACATGGGTGAGGCCATAGCTACTGGAAGCTATAAAAAACACCCCCACATACATCTTTTTCTCTTGATTGTTTTGGTGTTCAAGAAATAAGCCGTACATTTGCAAACTGAAGGTCAACACGAAGTAATTTGCATAAAGAAGAAAAACTATGGCGAAATTCATCAATCCTTTCACCGATGTGGGGTTCAAGCGGATTTTTGGACAAGAGATTTCCAAGCCGCTCCTCATCAATTTCCTCAACAACCTTCTTGAGGGCGAACGTTGTATTGCGAATCTGACATTCCTCGACAAGGAGCAGATTCCCGTCCAGGAAGGCGAACGCTCGCTCATCTACGATGTGTATTGCGACATTGAGGGCGGCGAGCACATTATCGTGGAGATGCAGAACAAATATCAGCCATATTTCAAGAACCGCAGCATCTACTATATCTCAAAATCCATCATACAGCAGGGCGAGCGGGGTGCCGATTGGTATTACGACGTGAAAGCCGTCTATCTCGTAGCCTTCCTGAATTTCAGGTTGAAAGACATATCCAATGAATTCCGAACCGACGTGGGGCTGATGAACTTGAGGACACACGAGCCGTTTTCCGACAAGTTCCGCCTCATCTACTTGCAGCTGCCACTCTTCCAGAAGGAGGCAGAAGAATGTGAAACAGATTTTGAACGCTGGATTTATGTATTGAAGAATATGGAAACACTGAACAGATTACCCTTTGCTGCCCAGAACTCAGTATTTCAGAAACTGGCCAGCATCACCGATGTTGCCGCCCTTTCGAAGCAGGAACGGCGAGTGTATGACGAAAGCCTCCGCCGCTACCGCGACACTGTCATTGTGATGGAAGGACAACGTGCCGAAGGACGTGCCGAAGGACGTGCCGAAGGACGTGCGGAAGCCATGCTTGAAACCGCACGCAAGATGAAAGCAAAAGGTATTTCGGCATCAGACATTGCCGACATCACACTTTTACCCATCAATGAAATAGAGGCTCTTTAAGACGGGAAAACGTTTTCCGCTTTTGTCAGATTTTTCGTACCCTTGCAGCAAACTTTTCGAATAACCCCAAGCAGAGGCATTTTTATGCACCTCCGCAAAGGTTAGCTATAGACAAGCAAGAATTAGATTGTTAAACATACAATGAAAAAGGTATTACTTGCAGCAATGTTCGTAGCCGGAGTGCTCGCGGCATGCAACCCTAAAGACAATCAAGCTAAAACAGAAGAGAATATGACAAAGTTAGTATTGACTCAAGAGTGGGACAAGGTGTTCCCCAAGAGTGACAAGGTTGACCACCGCAAGGTGACGTTCGAAACACAGTATGGCCTGACATTGGCAGCAGACCTCTATGAGCCGAAGGGTGCTCAGGGCAAGCTGGCAGCCATCGCCGTCAGCGGGCCTTTCGGAGCCACCAAGGAGCAGTCGAGCGGACTCTATGCCATGCGGATGGCGGAGCGCGGCTTCGTGGCGCTGGCCTTCGACCCCTCCTATACCGGCGAGAGTAGCGGTGAGCCTCGTCGTACGGCTTCACCCGACATCAATACCGAGGACTTCATGGCTGCTGTGGATTTCCTCTCCAAGCAGGATAATGTGGATGCAGAGAAGATTGGCATCATCGGTATTTGCGGCTGGGGTGGCATCGCCCTGAATGCTGCCGCTGCCGACACGCGCATCAAGGCCACCGTTGCCTCTACGATGTATGATATGACCCGTGTCAGCGGTAATGGTTATTTCGATAGCGAGGACAAGGAGGAGTCGCGCCATGCTGCCCGTGAGGCAATGGCCAAACAACGCCTGGCCGACCCGATGGCAATGGCCGGTGGTGTGGTTGACCCGCTGCCCGACGATGCACCACAGTTTGTCAAAGATTACTTTGACTACTATAAGACTTCGCGCGGCTACCACAAGCGCAGCGGTAATTCTAACGACGGCTGGCGCACAATCGGCACGCAGGCCTACGCCAACAGCCGCTTCCTTTACTACATCAACGAGATTCGTTCTGCTGTCCTTGTGATGCACGGCGAGAAGGCCCATTCGCGCTATTTCGGC
>CAMHEA010000172.1 GCA_946184025.1 uncultured Prevotella sp. | reverse complement strand
ATTTTCATTACTATTTGAGGCTGTGTTTTTGATTTCCTTATCCATGATTCAATTTTTAAAGTCCCTCCCTTCGGGAGGGATTTAGGGTGGGTTTCCTTTTGAGGGATTTAGGGTGGGTCTTAAAAAGAGAACGAATCTCTCGACTCGTCCTCTTCTTAAATGATATTATAGGTATGAGTTTATTGTTTTCCGATAATACCCAACTTGGTTCCGCTGATGAAATCCACGATATTCTGAATTTCCTTACTGTCGGGCACCTGCTCCTTCACCTGGATCACGGCATCAAAGACGGAGGTCTGGCCGTGGAAAATCAGACGGTAGGCGTTGGCGATGTGCTTCTGAATCTTATCGTCAACACCATGAGCGGAAAGCACCTGGGCATTCAGACCGCCATAGCGCACGGGGTTGTCGTTGGCCACGATATAGGGAGGCACATCCCTGGAAACGCGGCATCCGCTACTGACCATGACGCCGTTACCGATGCGTACCTGCGGATTGACAATCACATTCGATGAAAGAATCACACCGATACCGAACTCTGTATCGCCGGCCACCTTGGAACCATAGCCAAACACGCAACCGTCGCCCACATGGGTGTCGTGAGAGAGATGGACGCCCTCCATGATGAAGTTGCGGTTGCCAATACGGGTTTCGCCATCCTTGAAGGTGGCGCGGTTGATGACTACATTCTCGCGGATGATATTGTCGTCGCCGATGACAAGCACCGTGGCATCGCCGCGATAGCTGAAGTCCTGCGGAATGGCTCCCAGCACGGTGTTCTGATGAATCTTGTTGCCACGCCCCATGCGTGTGCCGTTCATCACGCTGACGTATGGATAGATGACGCAGTCGTCGCCAATCTCCACATCGTCTTCTATATAGGCGAAGGGATAGATTGTGACATTCTTTCCGATTTTCGCCTTTTCGCTGATTACTGCTTTGTCGCTGATCATAAGAAAAAAGAGACCCACCCCTGCCCTCCCTGTTTAGGGAGGGTGTTTTAACCTTTATCGAGAGGTTTATAGGGTCATTGTTTTAATATTTATATTTATATTGAATAGTATCATTGAGAGTATCCACTCCCCGCCCTATAGGGAGGGGCTGGGGGGAGGGTCCTTACTTACTACCGCCACCCAGTGCCTGATAAAGACTTACTACGGCCTGCATCTTGTTGAAGTCGTCGGTGACCTTAGAGATTTCGGCATTGAGCAGCGAGTTCTGGGCCGAGATAACCTCGAGATAGGTGCTGGTGGATGAACTTACCAGGGCACGGGTGTCCTCGACGTTCTTCTTCAGCACTTCCACCTGATGGGCCTCGAGCTTGCTCTTGGCATCGTAGGCATTGTAGGCCACGAGCGCATTCGACACCTCGCTGCCTGCCGAGAGAACGGCATTCTGCCATTTGTTGTAGTTCTGCTCGTAGGTATCCTCTGCCACCCTAAGGGCTGCCGTCAGACGGCCGTTCATGAAGATGGGCTGTACCAGAGAGGCAACGGCCGAAGCCAGAATCTTACCGGGATTCACGATTCCCATGCCGCCACTGTTGGTATAGGAACCGGTGGCACTGATGGTAAGACTGGGATAGAACTTTGCGCGAGCGGCGTTCACATCGTAGAAGCTGCCGGCAAGCTGCATCTCGGCAGCATGCACATCGGCACGGTTTTTCAGAAGCTGGATGCCCACGCCTGTAGAGAATTTCTCGGGCAGTTTCTGGTCGGCAAGCTTTCCGCGCTGAATGGTCTGAGCGGGCTGTCCGATGAGCAACGAAAGAGAGTTCTCCACTTCACGAATCTGGCGCTTGATGTCTTCGGTCTGTGCCAGCACGCTGTAGTGGCCGGCCTCGGCACTCTGCACGCTGGTGGAGCGATAGCGTCCCAGCTGCATCTGCAGTTTCATCATGTCCCAGGTATCCTTGGTCAGTCCGGCCATGTCGTTGACAATCTCCAGCTGGCGGTCGAGCATCAGCAGCGTGTAATACATATTGGCAACGCCCGACACAATCTTGGTCTTCACCACCGTCTGATAGTCTTTCGTGGCAAGGAGTGCCATCTGTGTAGAACGCTTCTGGTTGAGGATGTTACCGAACAGGTCGGCCGTCCACGATGCGTTCAGCGGCAGAGAATAAATCTGCGATGCCTTACCGAAGTCCCATGAAGAAAGCGTACCCTGCGGCGAGAAGGTTACCTGTGGCAGGAAAGCCAGCTTGGCCATCTTGAGCTGCGACTCCACCATGTGCACGTTGAGTGCGGCATTGAGCAGGTCGGGATTCTTGTCGAGTCCCTGCTGGATAAGCTTCTGCAGCTGGGGATCGGTGAACACCTCGCGCCAAGGCAGGTTGGCGAAGGTGGTAGTGTCGGCGGAAGCCTTCAAGGTGTCCACCAGGCTAACCGGATCGCGGATAATGCCGGTAGTGTTCACCTCGGGCCGCTCATATTGGTTGTAGAGGCCGCAGCTGCTGAGGAAGAGCGGGAACATGACCCACACCCATCCCCTTCCGATATGAAGGGAAGAAGTTACGACCTTTAAATATTGTGCAATTTTCATATTCTACTCCAATTATTTTTATTATTTTATCTGACTTGAGACACATCCCTCCCCTCCTTTTAGGGAGGGGCTGGGGGTGGGTCCTTACTTCACATAGTCCTTATTTGTTACTTCCAACGGCTGGGTGTACTGCAGCAGTTCGGTGTCCACATCAGCATCGTCGTCTTCGAACTTCATCGGCTTGAACTTCTCCTGCAGTGACTGGAAGATGACGAACAGGCCGGGCACGACGATAATCTGGAAGAGCGTACCAATCAACATACC
>CAMHEA010000171.1 GCA_946184025.1 uncultured Prevotella sp. | reverse complement strand
TCCTCAGCGATGCCAACCGCTATGGTCTGCAGGTCATCTTCCACGGCTGCACCCTTCCGCGTGGCTGGGAACGCATGTACCCCAACTATGTGTCGAGCGAGGCCGTGATGGCCAGCGAGAATGTCTATTTCACCGAACCTGATGCCGAGCGCGAGGCCTTCGACCTCTGCATGCACCCCTTCTGCCGCAATGCAGTGGCCACGATGGACTGGGGCGGCGTCATCCTGAACCGCCACCTGAGCCGCGACAACAAGAGTCGTCACACGCGTAAGACCACCGACATCTTCGAACTGGCATCGGGCATCACCAACCAGAGTTACATTCAGTGTGCCGCTCTTTGTCCTAACAACCTCACTGAGGTACCGCAGTTTGAACTCGACTTCCTGCGCTCCCTGCCCTCCACATGGGACGAAACCCGCTTCATTGACGGATTTCCCCGGCAAGTACGTGGTGCTGGCCCGTCGCCACGGCGACCAGTGGTACATCGGCGGTCTGAACGCCCTGAAGGAGCCGTTGAAGTTGACGCTCGACCTGCCCATGCTGGCGGGCAAGACGCTGGACTACCTTGTGGATGATAAGAAGGGCCAGCCTACCAAGACCACACTGAAGGTTGATAAACAGGGGCGCGCCAAAGTCACCATCCAGTCCAACGGTGGCATTATTCTCATTGAGTAAGCAGACAGATGAAGTTTGCTGTAAGCCCTTCTGCATCAGTCTACAAAAAACAGTATAGAATGATGATGTATGAGGGCGAGGAATGTTTTTACAGAGAAACAAGTCTTTGGATATAGGAGAATTAGTTAATGTCACTCATCTTGCTCTTGACAACAAATGACAATCTGTAAGCACGTTTGAAGACGCTGAAACTAGGGGCTGTGTGTTCCCGTGGTGTTCCCGAAGGGAAAAGAAAAAGGAGTTAGATTTCTCTAACTCCTTGATTTTTAAGGCGCTTCAGGATGGGCTTGAACCAACGACCCCCTGATTAACAGTCAGGTGCTCTAACCAACTGAGCTACTGAAGCATGTTTTGCTTAAATGCGGGTGCAAAGGTAAGGCGTTTTTTTTAAACCACCAAACTTTTTTGATAAAAAATTAATTATTCCTTTGTTTTTTTGTGTGAAGTCGATTTTTTACGCTAACTTTGCGCCCTGTATTTATATAAATGGAATAATGAGAACGAAAAGATATCTTTTGGGGTTAGTGATGTTGGCAGCAATCCTGCCGGTTGCCGCTCAGTCGGAAAAGGACCATGATTTCGAAATGTCGAAGAACATGGAGATATTCAACGCAATCTGCCGGAACCTCGACATGGGGTATGTGGATTCGCTGAATGCCGGTCAGACCATCGGCACGGGCATCAATGCCATGTTGCGCTCGCTGGATCCTTACACGATGTACTATCCTTCTGACAAGGTGAGCGACCTGAAGTCGACGCTCACGGGAAAGTATGCGGGCATCGGTGCGCTGGTGCGGTATAATTCGAAACTGAAGCGTGTGGTCATCGATGAACCTTATCAGGACACTCCGGCCTCGAATGCCGGACTGAAGAAGGGCGACATCATCCTGAGTATCGATGACACTACGATGACCGACAAGGATGTGTCATACGTCAGCTCGCACCTTCGCGGAGAGGCAGGCACGACGTTCCTGCTGAAGATCCAGCGTCCGTCAACGGGCAAGGTTATGCAGAAGCGTATCACACGCCAGGCCATCCAGCTGCCCTGCATTTCTTATTATGGCGTAAGGAAAAACGGTATTGGATATATCAACCTGAATTCGTTTACCGAAGACTGTTCGAAAGACTTCCGCCGCGCATTCATCGAGTTGAAGCAGAAGGGGATGAAGGGACTTGTCATCGACCTTCGCAGCAATGGCGGCGGACTGCTCTCTGAGGCTGTCAACATTGTGAACATGTTTGTTCCCAACGGACTGACCATCGTGAAGACAATAGGCAAGCTGAAGCGTGGCAACAGCGAATATAAGACGACCGTGGAGCCCATCGACACGTTACTGCCAGTGGTGGTGATGGTGAACGGCGAAACGGCTTCGGCCAGCGAAATCACGGCGGGCAGTCTTCAGGACCTCGACCGTGCCGTGGTCTTAGGAACACGTACATACGGTAAGGGCCTTGTGCAGTCGCCGCTCGAACTGCCGTATAATGCGCAGATGAAGATGACCACCTCGAAATACTACATTCCCAGCGGACGCTGCATTCAGGCCATCAACTACAAACATGCCAACGGCGGCTATACCGAGCATATTCCTGATTCACTCACGAAGGTGTTCCATACGGCCAACGGCCGCGAGGTGCGCGACGGCGGCGGCATCAAGCCCGACGTGGAAGTGAAACCCGACTCGCTGCCCAACATTGCCTACTATCTGAGTGCTTCGGGCCGTGACTCCACAGAGGTGATGCTGGAGTATGTGATGGACTACATTGAAGCACATCCTACCATTGCTCCGGCCGACGAGTTTGCCCTTACCGATGCCGACTATGAAGAATTCAAGCAGCGTGTGCTGAAAAGCGGTTTCACCTACGACCCTGAGAGTCAGAAACTGATGGAGCAGCTGAAGAAGATAATGGAGTTTGAAGGCTACCTGGAGGATGCCAAACCCGAATTTGAGGCTTTGGAGAAGAAACTGGGGCACAATTTGGACAAAGACCTCGACCGCCACAAGGACGTAATCAGGCAGATTCTGCAAAACGACATTGTGGCCGCCTACTACTATCAGAGCGGTGCCGTTTCCAACACCTTGCAGTACGACAAGCAGATGAAAGCCGCCGAGCAGATACTGCTCGACCAGGAACGCTATCAGAAATTGCTGCAACCATA
>CAMHEA010000170.1 GCA_946184025.1 uncultured Prevotella sp. | reverse complement strand
AAACAAAAAAGATTATGAAAAAGATTCAGTTTATGAGCCTCATGGCTCTCATGCTTCTGGTGAGCAACACAACAATGGCACAAATCGACTCAAAGTCAGAATTATCAATCAGTGTCGGTGCCGGAACACCTAATGAAAAGAATATCGGTGAAGCCATTGGTGAAGGATTTGGAAATGCCATCGGCAAAGCCATTGGTGCCATCATCACATTTGGCCAGGCTGATCTTACCGATAAAACAAAGAAAGATGAGTCTTACGGACCTGCTTTCAACGTGCAGTATCTCTATCGCATCGCACCCAAAATTAAAGTCGGAGGTTCCGTGTCTTATCAGCGCACAAGTGCTAAATTGATGGCTGAAGACAATTCTGGAAACTATCATGACATAGCCAAGGCAACCAACGACTATTTTACCGTGATGCCGGTTATCAAGGCCATGTGGATAGAGAAAAACCACATCGGACTCTATTCGAAGGCTGCTGCAGGTATCTGCATTGCTAACAACAGTGCCAAGTTGATGGATGGTGTCAAGGAGAATAAGCCTGGTCAACTCACGGACGAGATTAAGAGTAACAAGGGAACCCGCTTCGCCTATCAGGTTTCAGCCATCGGTTTCGAGGCCGGCTCCAAGAACATCCGCGGTTTCGTTGAACTCGGCTACGGTTTCCAGGGCTTTGCACAGGCCGGTGTGAGCGTTAAGTTCTAAATTCCCGACATACGTTAGTTCTATTCAATATATGAACATCCCGAGGGCGGTGCACGTGAAGTGTGCCGTCCTTTTTTTATGCTTTCGGTCCGAACGGATTATTTCTTCATCTTTTTGGCCACCCAGAGCACCCAGGAATCAATGTTGCCCGTCAGTTGTTCGGGATAGGGCAGGGGAATGACGACATCGGGGCTGTAGCCGGGATTCCGTTCCTTGCACGTCTTTTCAAAGGTGTCATCCACCGTCATGGGATAGGTCAGGTAGATATTGCTGTGGGGGAGGAGGATGTCGTTGCAGTTTCCTGACTGCTCACATCCCATGGTGCGGTCACGGCCGTAGACTTTCGCATGGCTCTTGGAATGGTTGCGGACAAAGCGTACGGGCGACTCTCCTGCGCTGGCGCTGTTGTTGTCAATGATGATTGCCCCTTTGCGCACCAGGGGGGTGAAATTATCTGCGCCTTTGAGAATGGTCTGCCAATTGATCAGACTACCCTCTTCAGCCGAAGCCGTTTCTGCCAGGACACGGTCCATGTGAGTTCCGGGGAATGTCCTGCAGAGTTTTTTCAGCGCGTTGTTGTTCGCCGTGCTGTTTCTGTAGAACGACACCTCGTCATTCAAAGCACCGCAATCGCACATCATTTTGGCAAACGTACTGCCAAAGGTGTCACTGCCGCCGGTGTTTCCCCGAAGGTCGAGAATCAGGTATCGGCAGCCTGACTGCCGGAACTCTTCCGCCTTTTTCTGGGTCCATTCCCAAGTGGGTATCTTTCCCATGCTTGACGGCAGACGCAGCAGGTAGGTGTCGTCATCAACCTTGCATCCTACAGGTTCGGGCGCATATTGGGGAATGAGTTTGCCATAGTCCACGCGGGCTTCTGACCGTAACCGATAGAAGGTTTCCGATGAGCAACTCGTATGGCGGTCGAAATCCTTATAGAACCAATAGACATAGCGGCCCACGGCTTCATCCGCATTGATCTCGCCCTTCATCAGACGTGCCAAAAGCGACTCTTTCATCGTGTTGTATTCATGCTCAAAACCGTTCTTCATCAAGACGGGAAAGACGGCATTGTTCCGTTCATTGGCTTCCACGGCATAGTCGAAGGTCTCGAAGGCACGGCGGATGGAATCAGGCTGATTCCCGTATTGCCTGACAAAGCCGTCGGTCAGGTATCTGGAGATGTCCTTCTTCATCTGCGGCACGTCGGTGCCAAAGACATCTTGGATATGCCGGGGCAGTCCGCAACGGTCCCATACGGTGACTGACGGATGTCCGTTTTCATCAATCATGGTCAGGGAAAAAGTCTCGCCGTCAAACCAATGCAAGAGGGATGTCCGCCCTTCACAGTCAAAGACGTTTTCACTCAGATAACTGCAAGGCGTGTATTGGCATTGCAGCCTTGCCGACGGAAAGCCGGGGTGGGCAAAGACCATCAGGGCATCATCGCTTCCAAAGACCAGATAGACCGGCATCCTGGCCTGCTCAATCCAGTATTGCGAGGTGGCGCAGTTCGCCTGTTGTCTGCCCCGTTGCTTCCAAACGCCCTGCAGACGGTGTTTCTTCGTTTGTGGTCTCATCTGCAGCAGGTCCAGTACCCGCCGTATGGCGTCGGCAGAATCTTTCACCCAGATGTATTCCTCATTAATAGTCGTCTGATAGGGAAACAGGTGTTCGTTGGAAGAGTCCCGGTCGTTATACCAGCGGTAGGTAAAAGTGCTGTCCGACGTGTCGATAACCTGCACACTCTTGTCGTCTGCCTTTGAGACGGAGAAGGTGAAAGCACGTTCCAGGACACTCGGGGAATAAGTAAACACGAGGGAGGAACCGTCCTGACAATACCTGTACTGTTTATAGCCTGCCTCCATGCGTTTGCCGTCTTGATGGACAACTTCAGTCAGTTTGTAGAGACCTTCGGGATGGGAGGTCTGGGCCACTGAGAAGGTGGCGACCAGGGACAGAACGATGAAGACATACAACGTCTTCAGACTCCTGATGGATAAAGAATACTTCATGTTTTATGAGAATGAATAGTCAGTCATTATAAGTAAGTGGATACAAAGGTACCCTTTAATGGTTGCATATGAGGGATTCCTCCCGAATTATAACTTTCATTAACGAAAATAATTCGGTTTGTGAGCATATTCTTTAA
>CAMHEA010000169.1 GCA_946184025.1 uncultured Prevotella sp. | reverse complement strand
CCGCCAACGGCTACTTCAAAAACGATCAGCCGAAGAGCAAAGGCGACCATGTGGAATACGACTTCGTAGACAGCGATGCCCTTTTGGTGCCTGGCGACTGGAACACGCAGCGCAAGGAATTCTTCTTCTACGAAGGCAGTATCTGGTATAAAAAGGATTTCAAATGGAACGGACAGGGACAGAAACGCTGCTACCTGTATTTCGGTGCCGTGAACTATCAGGCGGAGGTTTACCTGAACGGTGAAAAACTGGGTATGCACATCGGCGGTTATACACCATTCAACTTCGACATTACGGACAAGGTGAAGAAAGGCGATAACTTCATCGTGGTACGTGTTAACAATGTGCGCAAGCCCGACGGTGTGCCTACGGTGAACAGCGACTGGTGGAACTATGGAGGCATCACACGCGACGTGATGCTGGTGGAAACACCCGAGACTTTTGTCGATGACTACAGCATACGCATGCCCAAGGGTGATTACAAGAATATCGAGATAAAGGTAAGACTGAACCTGCCCGAGGCTGGCGTAAAGGTAAGCGTGAAGATTCCTGAACTGAAAATAAACAAGACACTTACCACCAACGAAAACGGTGAGGCTGAGATGACAGTAAAGGCAAAGCCTCAACTGTGGTCACCCGAAAAGCCAAAACTCTACGAAGTGCTTATCTCCTGCAACGATGAACAACTACGCGACGAAATCGGTTTCCGCCACATAGAGACTTCCGGCAACAAGATCCTGCTCAATGGCAAAGAAATTTTCCTGAGGGGAATATCCGTCCACGAAGAAGCACCTTTCAAGACGGGCCGCTGCACAGGGGAACAGGATGACAAGACACTCATCAGTTGGGCCAAGGAACTGGGCTGCAACTTCCTCCGACTGGCTCATTATCCGCATAACGAGCAGATGGTACGGTTGGCAGAGCGCGAAGGACTGATGCTCTGGAGCGAGATTCCCGTCTATTGGACTATCCACTGGGACAATCCCGCCACCTATGAAAACGCCCTGAGCCAATTGCGTGACAATATGAAACGCGACCATAACCGCTGTGCCATCATTGTATGGAGCGTGGCCAATGAGACTCCACATAGCGAAGCCCGAGACAAATTCCTTGCGGGATTGGCTCAGGAGGTGAGGGCCAACGATGACGAACGTCTGCTGAGCATGGCCATGGAGGTAAGCAACACCAAGGGTAACGTGGCCGAAGTGCGCGACTATATGAGCAGTCTGGTGGATATCATCAGTTTCAACTGCTATCTGGGATGGTATGGGGGAAAGCCAGCTGACTGCGACACCCGCCAATGGATTATCCCTCAAGACAAACCTTTCTTCATCAGTGAGTTTGGTGCAGGAGCCGTGGCAGGACTTCATGGCGATGCTGCCGCCAAATGGACGGAGGAATATCAAGCCGAGGTTTACCGCCATACGCTCGCTATGTATGACCGCACACCTGGCTTCTCAGGCTGTTCACCATGGATACTGATGGATTTCAGGAGTCCCCGCCGTCAGAACCACCAGACGCAGAACTTCTTCAACCGCAAGGGTATCGTCTCGGAACTGGGTATAAAGAAACAGGCTTTCTTCGTGCTGCAGGATTTCTACCGCCAAAAGAATACAAAATAAGAATTCCGGAAATCGCAGGGATTTCAAGGGAAAAAACTAATCATCCACGGGTTTGCGGTTGGCAATATAGACACCCAAAAGGATAAGGGCGCTACCTGCGTAGGCCATCAAAGTCATGGGCTCATTGAGGAAAAGGGCCGATGCCACTACGGTGGTAACAGGATTCAGATAGACATAGTTGCTAGTGCTGAGCGCGCCTATCTTCTTTACGGCCACGCTCCACCACAGAAAACACAGGAACGAAGCCACCACCGAGAGAAAAAGCAGATTACCCCAAACGACTGGCTGACGGAATCCCTCGACAGGGAACCGCCACGGCGTGAGGAGGAAAAGGGGCAATACGGTGAGAATGCCGTAGAAAAACACTTTGCGGGTGATGAACGTGGCACTATAGCGGCGGGACACTTTCTTGATGACCAGACTGTAGATGGCCCAGCAGAAAGCAGCCATCAGAGCCAGGAAATCGCCCAGTGGATTCAGTTTCAGCACAAAGTGGCCGTTGTAGATGACCAAGGCCACACCCAGCAAGGCTATCAGCGAACCCAGAACAAGCGGAACGGTGGCCTTGATGCTTTTGACAAAGAGAATGGCCAGAAGCATCGTCATCAACGGAGCCGTGCAGACAATAAACGACACATTATTCACATAAGTCAGGCCGAGAGCCGTATTTTCGGTCACGAAATAGATGGTGCCGCCCACCAGCCCCAGGATAAAGAACAAGCCTTCGTCCTGCCACGACTCACTCAAAAGCCGACGCGGTGAAATGGTCCAGATACAGAGATAGGCCACGATGAAACGGAGCAAAAATATCTCCATCGGCTGCAATCCATATTGCAACAGTACTTTGGTGTTGACAAACGTCACACCCCAAATGGCTATCGTGAAGATGGCCAGCAGATGGTAGCCTATGTGTTTCATGGGTACAAAGGTAAACATTTCTGATTTGAACCGCATAAAAAATTATGGATAATTTGGATGCTTGCTGATTTATCGCTATTTTTGCAAACAAAAAACAACAATTCTTGAAATGAAAAAACTGTTTATCTGGACGTGCATCCTGCTGATGGCCGGCTTGGGAACGGTCAAGGCTCAGGATGAGACACCCAAGCGGAAAAAGGTGGGCTTGGTGCTTGCCGGCGGAGGCGCCAAAGGCGCTGCACACGTTGGTGTTATCAAAGTGCTGGAGAAGGCTGGAATCCCCATAGATATTGTCACCGGCACCTCGATAGGAAGTATCGTGGGCGGACTCTACAGTATGGGCTATGATGCAGAACTG
>CAMHEA010000168.1 GCA_946184025.1 uncultured Prevotella sp. | reverse complement strand
TGCAAACGCTTCGGAGCCTCGATGGTCTATACCGAATTTGTTTCGGCAGAAGCATTGGTGCGCTCGGTGAAATCAACCGTCAACAAACTGACCATTGCCGATGAGGAACGGCCCGTGGGCATTCAGATCTACGGGCGCGACGTGCCGCAAATGGTAGAGGCTGCCCGTATTGTGGAATCCGAAGCCCACCCCGACGTGATAGATTTGAACTTCGGCTGTCCGGTGAAGAAGGTGGCCGGCAAAGGGGCCGGAGCAGGAATGCTGCAGAAACCCGAACTGCTTCTGGAAATCACCCGCGAGGTGGTGAAGGCCGTCAGTACGCCCGTCACCGTGAAGACCCGGTTGGGATGGAACCAGGAACAGCTCATCATCACCACGCTGGCCGAACAACTGCAGGACTGTGGCATCCAGGCGCTTACCATCCACGGCCGCACCCGCAGTCAGATGTACACCGGCCAGGCCGACTGGACGCTCATTGGCGAGGTGAAGCGCAATCCCCGCATCCGTATTCCGATAATCGGAAATGGCGATATCACCACCCCCGAGGAAGCCCGGCGGGCCTTTGAGCAATACGGCGTGGATGCCGTGATGATAGGTCGTGCCACCTTTGGCCGTCCTTGGATATTCAAGGAAATCAGGGATAGCCTCTCGCCAACAGGGGCGGGAGTTCTGAGCCTGGATGACAAAATCGATATCTTGAAGGAGCAGCTACAGATAAATGTTGAGCATATCCGCGCCGAGCGCGGCGACGATGACCCGCGCAACGAACTGCGTGCCATCCTGCACACCCGTCGTCATCTGGCCGCCTCACCGATCTTCAAAGGAATTCCCAATTTCCGTCAGATGCGCATCCAGATGCTGCGCGCCGAAACCGTAAGCGAGCTGAACGGCCTGCTGGAACAGTGCCGCGAGTTGCTGAAGAAATCGGGTGTTGGTGGATAGCAGTTGCTTTCTTTTCGCTGAACAAAAAAGCCGGTTTGCTGAAAATATTTCGCAAGCCGGCTTTCTCTTTCTACCTTTGCACCAACAAAATTGAATATAAACTTTTAAATACGTAACCAAAATGAGAAAAACAACAATGCGCATCATGCTTATGGCTGCTGCGGCACTGATGACGCTGGCGACAGCATGCTCATCGGATGATCCGTTGAGCGAGGATAACAGCTATTCCAACATTATCGACGGTAACAGTAGCAGCAGTGCTTCCACTGGAAGCACTGCCATATCAACCTATGCGGAGATGAAATCCTTCACCATCGCCATCGACAAGACTACGGCGGAACCTGAGTCTGCAGCCGCAGCACAATACCCGGCCGATGGTGATGCCCCCGGTGCCAAT
This sequence comes from uncultured Prevotella sp., assembly GCA_946184025.1. Lineage (GTDB taxonomy): Bacteria > Bacteroidota > Bacteroidia > Bacteroidales > Bacteroidaceae > Prevotella. The sequence continues at coordinate 1,587 of CAMHEA010000168.1, read as the reverse complement.
ACCTTCTCCACACTGGTCAATATCGATATGTCGAATCCTAAAGACCCAGCCATTGAGGGTGTGACCATTACCATCGACGGCAACAATGTGACTGCCAACCACGGCAGCACGGAGGGTGTATGCTATGTGGTGACCGGAAAGACGACCGATGGTTCGCTCATCATTAACGGTAACACCAATTTTGAACTGAACCTTAACGGGGCGGATATCACCAGTGCCTCGACTACAGCCATCGACATCGAGGGCAAGGGCAATGCCTATCTTGTTGTGAACGGCACCAACAAAGTGAAGGACGGAACCACGGCCGACCACAAGGCAGCCATCTACAGCAAGGGGAAGCTGCTCATCAGCGGCGACGGCTCCCTGGAGGTATATGGTACCTATAAGAACGGCATCCATGGCAAGACGAACATCGTCATTGATAAGGGCGTGAACCTCTATGTCAACTCAACGGCGAATAACGGCATCAAGGCTGGCGACAATATGTATATCAATGGTGGCATCATCAATGTGGAGGTTTCTGCCGACGGCGGAAAGGCCATCAATGGCGATGCCGACGTCGTCATCAATGGCGGACGAACGACCGTTATCGCTACTGGTAATGGCACATGGGAAGCTGACGAGACGCTCGCCTACGGTGGCGACACCAAGGCTGCAGCAGGTATCGGCAGCGACGCCACCTTCTACATGAACGGCGGCGAACTGTATGCCAAGGCCACCGGCAGCGGAGGTAAAGGCGTGAAGGCCGACCTGGAGGGTTATATCACAGGAGGTAAAATCCGTATCATCACCGAGGGCGGACTCTACTACAGCAACGGGTCAACCGAAAGCCATAACTATACGGGCAATACCGACAATCTTCCTGCAGCCTACACTTCTTCGCCGAAGGGCATGAAAATTGGTTATAAGGACGACACGGTCACGCCCACCGAGACCTATGGCGTGCTGAAGATTTCAGGCGGCGACATAATGATACGCACCAGTGGTAACAATGCCGAGGGCATGGAGAGCAAGGGAACGCTCGACATTACCGGAGGAACACTGCTGGTCTATGCCCACGACGATGCCATCAACTCTACCGGCGACATGACCATCAGTGGCGGAACCACTGTGGCCGTAGGCACCAACAACGACGCCATCGATGCCAACGGCAACATGTACCTGAAGGGAGGCACCATCATTGCCTGCGGAGCCAATGGCGCAGAGGCGGGTATCGACATCAACGAACAGAAGAAACTGTATATCTCGGGCGGTTACATCTTTGCTATCGGTGGTCGGGTTGACGGCAATCTGGGCAGCACCACCCAAGGAATCATATCTGCAACAGGCTCTGTTTCTGCCAATAGTAGCATCAGCGTGAGCAACGGCAGCAAGACGCTCTTCACCTTCACCATGCCTCCTGTTTCCTACAGTGGAAGCAATGTCATGATCATCAGCACACCCGACTTGAGCAGCGGCAGCACTTACACGTTGACGGCAGGCAGCAGTTCGGCCAGCGTGACAGCTTCCAATACCATCAGCAGCGGTATGGGCGGAGGCGGAATGCCTGGCGGTGGCCCCGGCCAGCGCTGGTAAATCCTTACTAAT
>CAMHEA010000167.1 GCA_946184025.1 uncultured Prevotella sp. | reverse complement strand
ATATCCACAATGGCAGGAAATTCGTGATTAAGTGAGAATAGAGCAAAGCTTGCTTATGCTTTATCGAGCGAAAACGAATTCGACGAATGTCAAATACATCAAGAAATGAAGCAAATTAGTTTTCTCATTATATTCGCAGGAATGTGGCTCATGGGCTGCATTCCTGTTTCTGCTCAGAAGAAACTGCTCGGCGGCGACATCTCGCTGCTGCCCTCGTATATAGAAAAAGGTACGGAGTTCCGCACCGAGTCGGGACGGCTCATCAAGCGTCCGCTCCGCTTCTTCCGCCAGCAGGGGTGGAACGCTATGCGCGTAAGGCTTTTCGTGGATCCCGAAAAAGCACCGCAGGCCCACAAGGGCGAAGGCGTTTGCCAAGACCTCGACTACGTGATTGCACTCTCCAAGGACATCAAGCAGGCCGGACATCAGCTGATGCTCGACTTCCACTACAGCGACACCTGGGCCGATCCCGGCAAGCAGTTCACTCCTAACGCCTGGCTGCAAACAGACAGCTTGGCACTGCCCGACACGCTCTACCAGTACACCCGCCGCTGCCTGCAGGCAATGGTGAAGGCTGGATGCGCTCCCGAGCTCATTCAGGTGGGCAACGAAATCACCTTCGGAATGCTATGGCCGAAAGCCAAGGTTGACCCGCTGAAGCCCGAGCGCTGGCCCTATCTCTGCCAGTTGCTCAAGAGCGGCGTGAAAGCCTGCCGCGAAGTTTGTCCCAAGGCGAAGATCATCATCCACACGGAGCACGCCCAGGATTCGGCTGCCACCCGTGCGTACTACGAGAAACTGGCGGCATTCGGCGTTGACTACGACATCATCGGACTCTCCTACTATCCCATGTGGCACGAGCGGCTGCCCATTCTCTCCGAGACGCTCCGCATGCTGGAGCGCGTGTTCCCGCAAAAGCCCGTGATGATTGTGGAGACCGCTTTCTACTACAGTCATGAGAACGACCCCTGGGCCAAGCCCTCGCAGTACAGCGAATACTACCCCATCAGCATCGAGGGGCAGCGGCAGTTCACGGCAGAACTCGTCAGCGAGCTGAACCGCCATCGGAACGTCACCGGACTCTTCTGGTGGTTTCCCGAGGAAAACGGCTACAAGAACACCGTCACCAAGGGATGGCTCAACCGCGGACTCTTCGACAACCGCACCGGCCGCGCCCTGCCAGCGCTGCGGGAATTGAAAAAGTTCAGGTAAAAGTTTTGCCTTCTCAATTATTTTCCATACCTTTGCACACCGACGAAATATACAATTAACAACAACTACTTATGAAAATCAGAACATTACTTTTCTGCCTTCTGGCCCTGGCGGCCACAAGTCTCAACGCCCAGACCAAATATGCGGGAGGCGACCTCTCCATGCTCACGAAATACGAGGAAGCCAACGTGGCCTACTACGACGTGAACGGCACCAAGATTGAAAACGGGAAGCTGCTGGAGTTCCTGCGCGACGATGCCGGATTCAACATAGTGCGCGTCCGTTTGTTCGTGAATCCCACAGGGGCTACAGGCGTTTGTCAGGACCTCGACTATGTGAAAGTCTTAGGAAAGAAAATCAAGGACGCCGGCATGGCCTTCATGCTCGACTTCCACTACAGCGACACCTGGGCCGACCCCAGTAACCAATACACGCCGGCGGCATGGAGCAGCCTGAGCGATGCCGACCTCTACACCAAGATCTACGACTACACCAAGGAATGTCTCACCACGCTGAAGAACTACGGGGCAACCCCCGATTTCATCCAGACAGGCAACGAGATTTCCTACGGAATGCTGTGGGGAGCCAGTGGCAGCAGCAGTCTGAAGAAATGCTATACCTCCAGTTCTGCCAACTGGGACCGTTTCGTCAACCTGCTTTCCAAGGCAGGACAGGCATGCCGCGAGGTGTGCCCAGCCGCAAAGATTATCATCCATACCGAACGAACGGGCAACTGGTCAACTACGAAAGGCATCTACGACAAGCTCGGTTCGCTTGACTACGACATTATCGGATTGTCATACTATCCCGAATGGCACAACAGCATCGCCACGCTGAAGACCACACTCAGCAACTGCCACTCCACCTATCCCTCCAAAGAGGTGATGATTGTCGAGACCGGCTATTATAATAATTGGTACAGAACTGACGCAACCTATAATTTCGAAAGCACATGGCCCGCATCGCCCGAGGGACAGAAAAAGTTCCTTACCGACCTGGTGACGGCCACGAAAGACCTGAGCTACGTGACGGGACTGCTCTATTGGTTCCCCGAAGAGAACCAGTCGGCAGGCAATACGGTGTACGCGCCTTGGTACAATCACGGACTTTTCAGCACCTCTACCGGTCATGCCGTGGATGCCCTTTATGTGCTTCAGGAATTCCTCGGCAAGAGTTCCAGCACCGAACATGAGGCCAAGCAAATCTATGCCTTGGGCAACGGCGAAGAGTTAGGCGACTGGAATCTAAGCAACTGCAAAGCCATGACCCCATGCGCCGACGGTGTCAGCTATTATATTGATGTAAAACCGACCGGAGACATCTGGCTCTGCTTCAGCGACGGCACCGACCTCAGCTGGGACACCTACAATGCTTCCTACCGTCTGTCAACTGGAGTGAAAGACGATCCCCTCAGCATCGGCAACACCTATCAGTTGTCGAAAGCCGGCGACTTTGCCATGAAACTCGGTGCAGGAGAGTATCGCCTCACCGTGAACAGCAAGACATGGGTGCTGAAAGTTGAGGATTTGGCGTCTGCCCATATTGACGGAATAGAAACCGCAGCATCCGCCGATGCCCCCATCTACGACCTTAGCGGCCGCCGCATCACTAGCATACAGAAACCCGGTGTGTATATCAAAAATAAGAGGAAAATCTTGAAATAAAAGGACCCTCCCCCTGCCCCTCCCTATAGGGCGGGGAGTAAAAACCATTTGAGCAAGAGTAATTGCTCCCTCCCTATAGAGAGGGCGGGGGGAGGGTTTTCTCTATATGCAGAACTTGGTCAC
>CAMHEA010000166.1 GCA_946184025.1 uncultured Prevotella sp. | reverse complement strand
CACAAAACGCAGATTCGTTCGTAGGCCTCGGAATGCTTCCTCCATCATGTTGTTCTTGTTCTCGTTCACGACAATACCGTTGCTTCCCTCAGTGTTGGCTGACGACAAAGGAACGTCTGCCAGGATGGGAATGGTGGTGAGCCGCTCAATGTCTTCGCGCCCCTCGATTCGATAGCTCATGAAACTGAGCAGCCAAATGATGAGCACGGGGGTGATGAATCCCACGCCGCCGGCAATCATCATGATTTGCTTGTCATTTGGGGATACCTTCCCTAAGGCACGGGGTTCGTCGATGACGCGAGCCTTGGTGGCCGTAGATGCCAGGGAGATTAAGTTCTGCTCGCGTTTCTGAAGCAACATCAGATAGAGTCCGGCCTTGATTTCCTGCTGTCGGCCGATATTGTTGAGGGCGCGCTCTTGGCTGGGGGTTTCTGCAGTGCGGCTCTTGAACATACCATACTGGTTGTCAATCGTCGATTTCCTTATCTGCAAATCTTGATAAAGCGATTTCAGTGACATGCCGATGATGGGCCAGAGGTCGTCCATCTGCTCTGTCACACGCGCAACCGTGGCGTTGTCCTCCGACGATGCCTTAAGCAGCCGCTTGCGCTTAGTCACCAACTCGTTGTATCCTGTGATAAGTGCGTTGAGTTGTGCATTGGACAAACCAAGGTTCGCAGGGATGATTTCCCGCATGTTATCGGGGTTGTCTATATAGTTAATAAGTGATTGCACAAGCGTCAGCTGTGTCTGCATGTTGACCTGCTCTTTTTGATAGCCATTGGCATTGTTCAAGTCCATTGTCGCGTTGTTCGCGAGGTTGATGAGGTCGTGGCTCTTTTTGTAGATCTCAAGGTCGATTTCCGTGGAGTCCAGTTCGTGGCGGATGACTTCAATGCGTTCGCCGATGAATTGCTCCGTCTTACGGGCAACCTCATTCTTGTCCTCATTGGCATCCTCGTTGTAGCTGATCATCAGTTGGTTCAGGTAATCGATGGCGCGCGGCATGCAGGTCTCAACGATTCGGATGTTGGCAGTAGTCGTGACCTTGCCTCCTTCGTTGGTGATGAGCTTGCTGCCGTAAGCGCGGGCTGCTGTGATGAGGGGGATGATGTTAACGTACAGTTCCTTGTCGTCGGGCATTCTATAGCCGGGGTTCTGCTGGAACATGAGCGGGCCTGCCGGAGTCTCAATGCTGGTCGGCAACTGAGCTAAATCCTTCGAAAATTCCTTGCTTCCTACGTGCCCTTTTACGTGAATTCCTTTGCCTTTGCGGGTAATGGTTATCCCGATGGTGGTTTTCAGGTTTTCAATGTCGTCGTCCGTGATGTCCACGAAGATGGGGGTGTCCTTGTACAATTCGCGGTCCACGACTCGCCCCTCCATTCGGTATGACGTGTACAGTTTCAACGCTTTGACAACGCGACGGGAAATGGCCGTACTCTTAAGGATTTCCATCTCGTTGTCGAATCCATTACTATTGGAAATGACACCCATCTCTTCCAACGCATTGGTGTTGATGTTCGAGTTGTTGCGGAGGTTTGCACGTGAGTCCTTGATGAGCACTTTCATACCGGCCTGATACACTTCTTTGGTGTAGTGGAGGTATGTCTTTGCACATGCAAAGCAGATTAGCAAGGAGAGTGCAATCCAATACCAGTTGAGGTAGATAATGGTGATGATACTCCGGATGTCAAATCCCGCGGTTTCCTCTTCTTCCTGGATGCCTGTATTGTCAATTGATGCGTAGTCGGCCATATTATTCTGTATAGTTTTGTGTTGATAATGCAAAATGTGGCGCAAATATACAATATTTATTTAATATAGGGAAACGTTTATGCGAAAACATTGGCTTGTGAACGAATTTCTGTCCGAAAAAATTGTGAATGTGAATGCGATTGCTTAATTTTGCACATATTACAAGTAATATCATTGCAAAGAATGAAAAACGGAGATGTAGAAGAAGCGAAATTGCTGAAATGGTTACTGATGTCGGCCGACATGGCTCTGTTGGCCTTGTGCCTGGTGGGGTGCTATTTCTTTTATGACTATGTGGAGCCGGCCTCGGTCGTAGGGGTTGACCTTCAGGTTTATTTGGTGACTGCGCTGCTTTGTTATATTCCGGTGGCGGCATATTTTCCTGTCCACCTGCTGGACCGTACGGCACGGGGCGAAAAAGTTATTGGACGTGCTTTCCAGACTGCCTTGCTGCACATGATACTGATGTTCGCCATCCTGTTCCTGCTCAAGAACGTGGCCATTGCCCGAACGCTGCTCATTACGAATGCCGTACTTTTCATGCTCCTGCTCGTGGCGGAGCGCATGGCCCAGTTGAAAGCACTGCGCCATTTCCGAAACAAAGGACGCAACTCCCAACACGTGGTCTTCGTGGGGCATGCCGAGGAAATGGCAGAACTGTATGGTTACATGCAAAACCGGGACTACGGTTTCACCGTGGTTGGAATCTTCACGGACGGCGAAGCGCGTCTGGAGGGGCTGGAAGTGCTGGGCACCACGGCGGACGTCTTGCCGTTCTTGCAGGAACATCCCTACGTCAATGCGGTTTTCTGCACAATGGCCCGAATGTCGAAAGAGGATTTGATTGCACTGTACAAGTATAGTGAGAACCATCTGATCCGATTCTATGCCTTGCCCGTGTACCTCAGCTACTTGCGGCGGAACATGCGGGTCAGCCACATGGGGAGCACCATCCTGCTGACTCCCCGGCGTGAACCGTTGCGCTCCATCGAAAATCGTTTTGTGAAGCGGGCACTCGACATTGTGGTCAGCTCGGTTTTCCTATTGACACTGTTCCCGATTGTCTATGTCATCGTGGCCATCATCATCAAGCGGCAGAGTCCGGGTCCCGTAATCTTTGCCCAGAAACGGAATGGACTCGGGGGGGAGGTGTTCCGCTGCTATAAGTTCCGCTCGATGCATGTGAATAAAGATGCCGACAAACTTCAGGCCACAGAGGGCGACGTCCGCAAGTTCCCCTTTGGCGATTTCATGCGCCGGACAAACATTGATGAACTTCCCCAGTTTGTCAACGTGTTCCTTGGGAGCATGAGCCTCGTCGGGCCTCGCCCTCACATGCTGAAGCATACGGAGGAATACAGCCGCATTGTCAGCAA
>CAMHEA010000165.1 GCA_946184025.1 uncultured Prevotella sp. | reverse complement strand
AGCCACGCTTTTTGTTCCTAATGGAAGTAAAACTGTATATTCGCTTCAACCTTATTGGAAAAATTTCTTGAATATTCAAGAAATTGACGTTGAGACTACGGAGGTAAAGATGGGAGATCTGAGCCAAGACGGTGTTCTCACAGTTACCGATGTTATGCTGTTGGTCAATGAGATTATAGGCAATGGTGAGTCGGCAACGTGTCCCGATGGCAGTCTGATTGGGGACATGAATAATGGTAAGCCATCGGTAATCCCCGTATTTCCGGTTTGTTTTTTTATGCTTACCTTTGCGCGATTTAAAATTATCGCGTATGACAAACATGACAATTGATGAGTTCCGCAGGATTCACGAAGAATGGAAGTGCAGCGGACTCAGCATCCAGAAGTATTGCGAGAGTACGGGGTTCTCTATAAGCCGTTTCTATTATTGGAAGTCTAAGCTCAGGGAATCTTCGCTTCCATCCCCGTATGGCAGTTTTATTCCCGTGAGGATGGGTGGCCGTTCATCCTCCGCTAATACCAGTTCTCACAGTAAGACATTGTGCGAGGTGGCCTATCCCAACGGTGTGGTGGTCCGTGTGACGAGTGACATGACTCTTGACCAACTCCGTCAGATGGTAACCCTCTTGCGCTGAGTGCCATGTTCTGCCTTAGCGAGTCGGATACGTTCTATCTGTATCCCCATCCCACGGACATGCGCAAGAGCTTCTACACCCTTAGCGGGATTGTGACGAACGAGATGCGCCGCGACGTGCATGACGGCGAGGCGTTCATCTTCGTGAACCGTTCGCTGACTAGCATGAAGATCCTGCATGCTGAGTATGGCGGGCTGGTGATATATAGCCTGAAGTTGGAGAAGGGCTGCATCAGCCTTCCTGACCTGTTGCTGGATGATGACAACGCCCCTCCATGCCGCAGGACCGAGTGGCAGGAGCTGATGCTGATGGCGCGGGGGATCAACCCGCTTGAAGTACGCCGCCAACCCCGTTGGCTGCCCCAAAAGCCAAAGAAACAAAAGTAAGGTTAAACACTGTGAATCAGTTGTTTATGTCGGTTTTTCTTTGTACCTTTGCGTCATAATTGACAGGTACGGGAAATGGCAGACAGAAAGGTTTCAGACAAGCAGTTGATAGAGGCATTGCTCCGTGAGCGAGACGAACTTTACCGCCGCGCGGTGAAGGCAGAGCGTCTCTGTGGGCAGTTGTCCGATGCCAATGCCATGAGGCAGTCGTACGAGGCTCGTATCAGGCAGATGGAGGCAGACCACCAGAAGCAGGTCAGCGACATGGAGGCCGGTTATCAGAAGCTGTTGTCCAAGAAAGAAGACGAGATCCGCGACCTCGTGCGCAAGCTTGAATACATGTCCCGCAAGCTGTGGGGCAAGATGAGCGAGAAGCGGCAGACTCCCGAAGACCCCAACCAACTGAAGCTTGACTTCGGGTTTGAGGATCTCACCGAGGAGGAGAAGCGCCTTGCCGGGGAAGCTGCCAGGGCCGTCACCGAGGCCCGCAGGACGGTGAAGGTGAAGGAGCATGTCAAGCAGGTGCCCGTGCGCCACAAGCTGCCGGAGAACCTCCGCCGCGTGGAGGAGCACGTCTATCCGGAGGGGTATCTCGGCAACGAGCAGGACTGGGTGCTGTTCGAGGCAGTCGAGACATCCGAGCACCTGGAAGTGACAGCCCCTGACATGTGGGTCAGGGTTACGGTAAGGCACAAGGCCATGCGTAAGGCGGACAACGCCATCGTCACCGCCCCCGTCCCCACGGAGCCCCTCGCCAAAAGCTACGCCAGCGCATCGCTGCTCACCGAACTCATCATCGGCAAGTACGCGGACCACCTGCCCTTCTACCGCCAAATAGAGATGTTCAAGCGATTGGGGATTGAGCTCAGGCAGCCGACAATCGAGGGATGGTTCCACGGCGTGGCCGACCTGATGCGGCCATTGTACTACCGCCTGAGGGACTACATGCTGGCACTCGACTACCTGCAGTCCGACGAGAGCACGGTGCCGGTCGTTGACCATGAAAAAAAGCGGGCTGTCAAGGGCTACATGTGGTTGGCACGGTCGGTCATAGAGCCCCTTGTCCTCTTCCACTACCATGAGGGGTCACGGGCCCAGAAGGTCGTGCTCCAGTTCTTCAAAGACTTCAAAGGCGCGCTGCAGGTGGACGGATATGCGGCGTACGACATCCTCGACAAGTTCGAGGGGATAATAACCCTATGCTGTTGGAGTCACGCGAGACGCTATTTTGAACGTAGTCTGAGCCATGACAAGGAGCGTGCCGAATACGCCCTTGACCAAATCGGCATGCTCTACAGCATAGAGACCATGGCCGACGAGCGGCATCTTGGCTATGAACAGCGTGCCAAGCTGCGGCAGGAACTCTCGTACCCAATTATAAGGGCACTGGAGGCATGGGCACTCAACGAGGCTGGATCCATCCTCCCGAAGAGCCCCATCGGCAAGGCCGTCCATTATCTGCTCAACCATATCCGCCAGCTGTCACGCTATGTCACCGACGGCAGGTACAAGATAGACAATAACGACATCGAGAACAGCGTGCGTCCGCTGGCCGTTGGGCGCAAAGGGTATCTCTTCTGCGGAAACCATGATGCAGCCGAGGATGCCGCCGTCATCTACACATTCATGGGATGCTGCAAACTTGCAGGCGTGGACGTCCGCAAGTGGATGGACTATTTCCTCAAACACATTCACGACTATGACACGGACTACTCACGCAACCTGTCGGAACTCTTCCCGCACAATCTCAAAAAGGCCGGGATAATCTAAAAGACTTTGAGAGTACTCCTAAAAACTTGGAACTTTTCCAAGAAACTTCTAAAGAAACTCCAAGAATTTTTGAAAACTTTCAAAAGTTCTTGGAGTAATCTATTTAATTCCACAATACGGGGTTTGCTGATGGCTTACTATTAAAACAAACTTTATTTCTTGTCCTGACATCTGCGATAAAATATATTCAACATATTTTTGTCTTTCCTTTTTTCTGTTTTTATGGTTAATGACATGTAATAAAATTTGCCTTAAACTTCTAATATATAGTTCATAACAAGAAGACCATCTATTCCAAAATAAAAGAAATGATTGTTTATCAACATTATTCTGTAGTTTCTCT
>CAMHEA010000164.1 GCA_946184025.1 uncultured Prevotella sp. | reverse complement strand
CCAGCATCGGTGCGTCCTGCTCCCACCACTTCTGTTTCTGTGCGCAGCAGCGTGGACAGCCCTTTCTGCAAACATTCCTGCACGGAGATACCATTCGGCTGGATCTGCCAACCGTGATAGTTCGTGCCGTCGAAACCCAAGTCAATAAAATAACGGTTCATTAAGCATTAAGAATTAAGCATTAAGCATTATTCTACGACAACCGTTTTGGTGGTATAGTTGGAGAAGACGATGATTTGCACACCCTTCTCGTTCTTTCCCACAGGAATACCTTGCAGGTTGTAACGTGCCACCTCTCTGACCTCTTCGTCAGGATCAGCTACAACTCTCGCAATGGCATTAGCCTGCTGATTGGAAGCAGATTTCGAGAAGATAATCTGGGTAACTTCATCAGCTCGCGTCATCTGCTCAACCACAAAACCTTCCTGAGCGATGGCTTCAATCACATCACCCAAATAAACGGAATAGGAGTTATACTGCTTCTGCATACCATCCGGCACCGCTCCAGACAACGTGATCTCCGGCATGATATTGAAAGAATGATATGCCGACAGGAACAAATAACTCTTCTGTGCGTAGGCACTGGCACCAATAGCCAACAGGAATAATACGGTTAGGATTTTTTTCATAATTGTCAAATTTCTACGTTTGTTCGGCAAAGGTACGGTATTTCTTTCATTCCACCAACAATATCAAGAAAAAAGCGTTAGGGGTTAGGGGGTGAGGCTTCCGGCATCTCTTTCATTTTTCCCAGCTTATAGACCAGGAAGGAAAGGGCTGCGATGGTGACATAGATAAAGATGACCTGAAGTTCGGAAAGACGGATGCCGTCGATGCTTGCCCACGACAGCGAGGAGAGCCACGACAGCGCAGCATTCTGGAATCCGACAACCCGTAACAGCAGTTGCATCGTAAGCCCCTGCAGCAAAGGCAACGGTATCAGCAGCAACGACAACAGACCGCAGGAGAGGATGAGAAAAGCGCAAGGCGTCACAATATAGTTTGCCAACAGGAAACAACAGGAGAAGCGACCGAAATAATAGGCTACCAACGGGGCTGTTCCGATTTGGGCGGCAAGGGCCACAACCGCGATATCGGCAATGGACTTGAGCACCTTGTTGCGTTTGATAAACGACGGCAACCATCCGGCAAGCCTACGATAGAACAGCACCAGCGACAATACGGCCAGAAACGATAGTTGGAAACCGATATCGTAGAGGGCAAACGGCTGCACCAGCAAGATGACCAATGCGGCAAAGGAGAGGGTGTTCAACGGACTTTTCCCGCGTCCGGAGAGCGTCATCAGCGAGTAGATGGACAGCATCAAAGCCGACCGGACAATGCTCACGGGCATACCCACCAGGAAGACGTATGTCCAGATGCCCAACAACAAGATTCCTTGTATCAGCCACTGACGTCGCCGACGGAAAGTCAACAGGCTCAGGATGCCATAAAGGATGGTGAGATGAAGTCCTGACAGCGCAAGAATATGTGATGAACCAACAATTGAATAGACATCTTTTAAATCACTGGTTATCATCGTTTTATCACCTAATGTCATTGCAGCAATAACACCCAGCTCTTCTTGTGAAAACGAATCGCCTCCCACCCTGTTGACAGCCTCATGATAATGGGCTACCAACCGCTGACGATACAGCAAAGACACATAGCGAAGTTTGTCTGTCCAAGACAACGGAGTGAGGTCAACAGTTGTCTTCTGCCAGTTGAGATAATAGATAAAAGTCTGTGCCGCATACCCGTGAACGGTGAGCCAACGGGCATAGTCGAACGAGGCGCCTGGATTGGTTTGCGGTTTCTCCAACAAAGAACAAACCTCGATGCCGTCACCCAGATGCAACGAACGGTAACGGTTTTCTACGGTATCGCGCAACAAAGACGCTTTGACCTTCAGGGGCTGCCGGTCGTCAACGATGAGCAAATCCATCTGGACAACCTTTCCGTGTTCCACAGGTTCCGACATGATGACTGCCCGATAGGTAACCTCCTGCGGCGGAAGCGGCCGGCAAGCTTGCCGTTCTTCTTTCCCCATGATGACGGCTCCAACGAGGAAGACGGTCGTCAGCAACAGGATTTTCGATAGCCAGGCAATCTTCCAGGCAACCAACAGCAGCAAGACGGCAGCAAGTGCTGCATAAAACCACACGGCGGGTGCGACAAAAGCAATGCTTTTGCTACCAGCCACCATTCCCACTATCAGACAGACAACGGGCAAAAGTAGCGGATTCAACTGAAAGATTCCGTCACGCTTCACTTTGTTTAGATTATATTCTCGTCGCAAAAATAGTATTTTTCTGAATTACATGCAAATTTAAACTTTTTTTTCTATCTTTGTCCCCCAAATAAACATACATCATCACGATATGATATTCTATTTTTCAGGAACCGGCAATACGCGGTGGGCAGCAGAAAGACTTGCAGAAGTGACCAACGAGCAACTGGTTTACATCCCAGACGTGATTAAAGGGAGTTGCGAGTTTAATATCCGGAGAGACGAACGCATCGGATTCGTTTTCCCCGTTCACGGATGGCGACCGCCAAAACTGGTGAGGAAGTTTATTGAGAAACTGGACATCCTGTGGGGCCATGATGACTTCGATGCCCCACTGCCTTATGTCTATGCCTTGTGTACGGCGGGCGACTCAATCGGAAAGACCATTGAGATTTTAGCAGACGACCTGCAGGCAAATGGTTTGAAACTGAATGCAGCATTCTCATTGATTATGCCGGAATCGTATGTGGGCCTGCCCTTTATGGATGTTGACCCCAAGGAAAAGGAAGAGCGGAAGAAGGCAAAAGCCCACGAGGAACTGATGCGCTTTGCACAGGACATCATCAACCGCAAGCATACGACGGAACTGGTGAAAGGTCCGATTCCCTGGTTCTTCAGCGGGCCGGTAGGATCATTCTTTGTGAACCGCCTGGTGACAGACAAACGGTTCCACGTGGAGGAAGACCGGTGCATCCGATGCGGAAAATGTGCGGAGGTGTGTCCCGTTCACGATATCGAAGGCGGAAAAGGTATGCTGCCGAAATGGAAACACAACGGAAAAGAGCCGTATGCCGACGAGGAACCCTGCCTGACGTGCTTCACCTGCTATCACCACTGCCCCACCCACGCCAT
>CAMHEA010000163.1 GCA_946184025.1 uncultured Prevotella sp. | reverse complement strand
TGAGCACGGAATGGAAGATGTAGTGCTGTTCGAGGACTGGCGGCAGTTCGCTGGCGGGCTTGTAGCGACGGAAACCGCCGGACGTCCACACCAGGAAGGGTATCTCGTATTGCACCTTCGGGGCCAGTCGCATGGGGAGTCCGTGCATATATAGCTTGTTTTCGCCGAGCGACTCGCCGTGGTCGGAGATGAAAATCATGGCGCGCTTCCAGTCCGTCATCGGGCGCAGGATATTGATCAGACTATCCAATAGGAAGTCGGTATAGCGGATGGTGTTGTCGTAGGCATTCACCAGGCTGCCGGGGTTCTTCTCGCCCTCCTCGACACTATTTGCCACTGGCTTGTACACCTCAAACTCCTTGGGATACTTTTCAACATATTTCGGGCCGTGACTCGTGCTGGTATGCAGGATGATGAGCACCTTGTCCTTCTTGCTGGACGTGATGCGGTCGCGCAGTCCGTAAAAGAGGAGGTCGTCGTAGAGAGGTTCCTGCCAAGAACCATCGGGACTGGCGGCTTTGGCAAGTTCCGTGTTGTTGATGTATTCGTCAATATGTATCGGCGGCTCGCCCCAGTTGGAGGTGCGCCACGACACGTCGACGCCCATACGGAAGGCGTAGTTCGGCAAGAGTTCATACAGGTCGCCGCAATCCTTCGGTTCCAGAATGGCCTTGGTGCCCGCCGTGGTGTAAGTGGCGCACGACGTGGCCTCATAGACCTTCAGGCTGTCCTGTTTCGACAGCAATGGGTTGGTGTCGCGCTTGTAGCCGTAGAGTTGGAAGTTGGCCTTACGCGCCGATTCACCGATGACGAGCACCACGACGGCCTTCTCGTTGTCCGCAATCTTGCCGTCGGGCAAAAGGATTTCCTCGGCCTCTTCGTCGTGCTGGAGACTTGCGTTGCGACAGATATTCACGATGTACGACCACGGCTGGAGCAGTCCGCCCAGTTCCGTATCGTGCTCGCTGATGAACAGTGTCTGGCTGATGTTCATGGCGGCTACCGCAAGGGCAACGGCCAGCGCACTGCCGCAATAGATGCCAAGCTTCTTCGCACGGCCAATGACCACCGGCTGCAGCAGACACCAAAGGGCCGGCAGCACACCCGCGCCCAGAATGAACAGCCATAGTCCCCAGCTGAAGAATCCCGACGCCTCGGAGTATCTGGTGTTGAACACATTATCAACGGTCGTCGCGTCAATCATCACGCTATAGGTGTAGATGAAGTAAACTGCCGTTGCGTTGATGATGGCAAGAATGGCCAGCAGGATACGTCCGACCACCCGCAGCAGCCACATGACGAGATAGGTCATCATGAAGTTCAGCGCCAGCATGACCACCGTCAGCGACGCCAGCAGGAATATCTTGCCGCCCAGCGATTCGTTGGAATTGTCGGCAACGTAACGGAAGAACGGTATGTTGTAAAGCAGCAACGTCCCCAGGCTCACGATGCATGAGAACGTCAGAAGTGATATCTTTGGTAAGTGTTTCATGCTGCAAAGATAGTGCAAACCGAACGAAAAACCAAATTTTTTTGGATTTTTCTGAGGTGCAGCCTATCTTCTCCAGGGAGAAAGTTACAAATTAGTGAGGAAAGCACCAAAGGAAAAAGGGATTTTTTGTTGCATTGATGACATAAAGGCGAAGAAAGAGTCTTATAAATAAGATTAAAGAAAGAGATGAAAATAAACATGAAGCAGTGGGTGGCTGACATCATCCACCAGAAAGAAGTGGCAGCAATTCCCGTGATGACGCACCCGGGAATCGAGCAGAACGGCAACACGGTGCGCGAGGCGGTGAGCAACGGAAAGGTGCATGCAGATGCCGTCGTCAAACTGACGCAGAACTACCGGAGCGTGGCAGCATGTACCATTATGGACCTGACCACCGAGGCAGAGGCTTTTGGCGCTGAGATAGCATTTAGCGACGAGGCGGTGCCAGCCGTCGTGGGCCATGTGCTGACAGACGTGAAGAGCATCAACGACCTGCAGGTGCCATCGCTCAAGGCAGGCCGTATTCCGCAATATCTCAAGGCGAATCTGCTGGCAGCCAGAGCCATTCAGGACCGCCCCGTCTTTGCCGGATGTATCGGTCCGTTCTCGTTGGCTGGTCGACTTTACGACATGTCGGGCATCATGATGCTGATTTACGAGAATCCCGATGCCGCCCACACGCTGCTGGCAAAGTGTACGCAGTTTATCGAGAAATATTGTGAGGCGCTGAAACTGACGGGCGTGAATGGTGTCTTGATGGCTGAACCCGCCGCCGGTCTCCTGTCGAACGACGATTGCAAGGCGTTCTCGTCGGCCTATGTGAAGTATATCGTCAATAAGGTACAGGACGACCACTTCATCGTCGTGCTGCATAACTGCGGCAATACAGGGCATTGCACGGAGGCGATGGTGGAGACGGGTGCTGCGGCCTATCACTTCGGCAACAAGTGCCGGATGGAGGAGGTCATCAAGGAAGTGCCTGAAGACGCGCTCGCGATGGGTAACCTCGACCCCGTATCAATCTTTAAGGACGGAACGCCGATGCAGATGCGCGAGGCGACGCTTGACCTGTTGGAAAAGATGCGCGAATATCCCAACTTCGTGCTCAGCAGCGGATGCGACACCCCACCCCATACACCCATTGAGAATGTCAATGCGTTCTTCGAGGCCCTCAACGAATGGAATAAAGAAAAATGAAAGATATGCAGACTTGGAAATCGAATCTTGAAGAGACAAAGAAACACTATATCGACTGGTGGAACCATAAGGGCATCATCCTGAATATGTGGGAGCATTTTCAGGAAGGAGTAAAGCCCCATGCCGACATTCCTGCTCCCCCGCCCTATCGTGACTTGAACCAGCGGTGGTTTGACCCGCAGTGGAGGGCAGAATACCTGGATTGGTATGTAGCACACTCGTCGCTGATGGCCGATATGTTGCCGGTGGCAAATACCCAGCTAGGACCAGGTTCGCTGGCAGCCATCCTCGGTGGTGTGTTCGAAGGGGGTGAGGATACCATTTGGATTCATCCTGATCCGAACTATTCCGACGATATCGTGTTCAATCCGCAGCATCCGAATTACCTGCTGCATAAGGAACTGCTGAAGGCCTGTAAGGCGAAGGCACAGGGGCATTATTATGTGGGCATGCCCGACTTGATGGAAGGTCTTGACGTGCTGGCAGCCA
>CAMHEA010000162.1 GCA_946184025.1 uncultured Prevotella sp. | reverse complement strand
GGGAAAAGAAAAACGTGGAACTGTATTTTCTATATCTCTGCCTTGAGGTCCTGAGAAAACCCATACATAAAGATATAGTGATGCCAGCCCACGCTATTACGCGGAGAATCACCATGTCATCTTGTATGTACTTTTGAAATTTCTCAGGTTTCAAGACACAAGAATCGACATAACGTCTCTCTATTGATAACCCACAATGTCCTGACGTCTGCCCCGTACCAGAGCTGGCATCGGCGACAAAGGTACGAACAATTTCCCGAATACACAAACATTTCTTTGTTTTTTCGGAAAAAAGTGTTTGATTGCTGATTTTTCAGGGGCTTGAAAAGATAAAGAAAAGGGTTGTCGCCGCTACTGGCGACAACCCCGAAACAGTTTTATTTCCTTTCTGTGAGTGGGTGTATATAGATATAATAAAGGTGTACCTGTGTCAGAAAGGCTGATGATTTAGCAAACTTTATGGGCTCCTTGTCCAATGACGACATCGATGACCTTTGGCAGTTTGTTGTATTTCTCAGCATATTTCTGCCTGGCCGTTTCGATAAAAGCGTCGTAAAGATCATCTTTTACGAGGTTGATGGTGCATCCGCCGAAGCCGCCGCCCATGATACGCGAGCCGGTAACACCGCATTCACGGGCTATGTCATTGAGGAAGTCCAGTTCTTCGCAGGATACCTCGTATTCCTTTGACAGCCCGTCATGGGTTTCGTACATCTTCTTTCCAACCGTTTCATAGTCGCCTGCATTCAGTGCGTCGCATACGGCAAGCACGCGGTCTTTCTCGCCGAGTACGAAGTGAGCACGCTTGTAGTCTTCTTCGCCGACTTCTTCGCGGACTTCCTCAAGTTGTTCCCATGTGCAGTCGCGTAGTGTCTCAAACGTTGCTTCCGGATGGCGGGCTGCAATATGCTTCACTACGTTTTCGCACGAGTTGCGACGGTCGTTATAGGGAGATCCGGCAAGTTCGTGTTTTACGCAGGAATTGAGCAAGACGAGCTTGTAGCCTTCGGGCTTGAATGGGAAATACTCAAATTCGCGAGAACGGCAATCAAGGCGCATGAGCTTGCCTTCTTCGCCGAAGACGCTGGCAAACTGATCCATAATGCCGCAGTTCACGCCGCAATAGTTATGCTCTGTGGCTTGACCGGCCAATACCATGTCCCATTTGGAAATCTTGTTGTCGCCGAAAAGATCGTTGAGGCCACAGGCAAAGCAGCTTTCCATGGCCGCAGAGGAAGACATGCCAGCTCCCAGGGGAACGTCGCCAGAGAAGGCAATGTTGAAGCCTTTGACTGGAACACCGAGCTTTTGCATCTCTTTGGCGATGCCGAATATGTAGCGTGCCCAGCTGGTGCGTGGTCCTTTCTCGTCCGCCAGATGGAAATCTACGCGATCTTTCAGGTCAATGGCATAGCACATCACCATGTCTTCCGTTCCGTTGACGCGCATTTCGGCCATTACGCCTTTGTCAACGGCACCAGGGAACACGAAGCCTCCATTGTAGTCAGTGTGCTCTCCAATGAGATTGATGCGTCCGGGAGAGAAATAAATGTTTCCGGTTTTTCCGTCGAAGTGCTTGATAAAACGACTCCTTACATGTTCAATGTTCATCATAGTGTGTATTTTTGGGTTAGGGTTGATGCCTTTAAGGTGAGTTTGTAGGTCTGAGATATAGAACCGATGAGTGCCGGCGGACTCTGGATGGCCTAAAGTCCGCCAGCATCCTCATGCGGTTTCGTTTTTCCTTAATCTACAGGAATGTCTTTGTTGACGTTCTTCGAGCCGATGAGTGCATAGTAGCACATGTAGGCTACACCTGCCAACGGGATGATGTAGGAGGTGAGATAGCCGGCGTTGTCGGCAATGAAGTTCTGGATGAGCGGCAGAACGCCACCACCGACTACCATCATCATAAAGATTCCAGATGCAGCAGCTGTGTATTTGCCGAGACCTTCAGTTGCAAGGTTGAAGATACTGGCCCACATGATGGAGGTGCAGAGGCCGCAGAGTACCAGCAGGAGGGCTGCAACGGGAACGGTCACCATCTCGAATGAAGAACCAGTAAATACGGGCATGGAAACCTGTGAGGATTTTCCGAGAAGCATAGCCAGGACAATGAGAATCATGGCGACGGTCGTTGTGCAAGTCATCATGGTCTTGCTTGACACCTTGCTGGCGAAGAAGCTGGAACCAAAACGGCCGATGAGCATCAGCAACCAATAGGTTGCGGCAACGGAACCGGCAATGGCGGCGGCGTTTCCTGTAAGTCCGCCACCAGCTTCTGATGTGTCTGAGAGGTAGAAGATAAGCGTTCCGGGAATACCTACCTCAACACCGACGTAGACAAAGATGGCAATGGTGCCCAAAACGAAGTGACGGAACGACCAGGCACTGTGTTCGAAGACGGTATCTGCGCCTGTTTTACCCATTTCCGGATCTTGGATCGGCACGAAGAGCAGGACGATGAAGGCAGCGGCAAATACAGCCATAGCGATGTACATCACCGGATTGACATCGGAGAAAGATGCTTTGGCGGCATCACCGATGAGTGCACCGACGAACAGCGGTGTCAGCGTACCTGCCAGGGAGTTCAGCGTACCGCCAATGAGATTCAGCTGGTTGCCGCGGTTACCACCGCCGCCGAGCAAGTTGAGCATCGGGTTGACGACAGTGTTAAGCATACATACGCAGAAACCGGAGATAAAGGCACCGAGCAGGTAAACGACGAAGCCCGGAGTGCCGCTGATTGAACCGGAGATAAACTGGATCAGTACGCCGACGAAGCCGGTGCCGATACCTGCGAGAGCAGTTTTCTTGTAGCCAATCTTGGTGAGCAGCTTACCTGCGGGGATTCCCATGAACAGATAGGCAAGGAAGTTCATCATGTTACCGAGCATACCCACGGTGTTGGAGCCTTCAAAGGCACCTTTCCAAATGACACCGATAGGAGCGGCCAGGTTGGTTACGAACGAAATCATCGCATAGAGGAACATCATTGTGATGATGGCAATGATGCTACCGTTTTGTTTTTTGTTTTCCATTGTTGCTTTTGTTATTTTTGTTGATAATAATTTCCGTATCTTTTATTTCTCAATGCCGAACTTGTAGATTGTTCTCTGCGTGTATTTCTCACCCGGATTAAGCTCTACGGACGGGAAATAGGGGTGGTTGGGCGTATCTGGGAAGTGTTGGCATTCGAAGCAGATTGCCGAGCGACGCGGGAATGTCGCCCCGTTTTGTCCTTTGTAGCCGTC
>CAMHEA010000161.1 GCA_946184025.1 uncultured Prevotella sp. | reverse complement strand
CGGTCCGTTCTCCGCCAGCCATCACAAGTCGAGTCTCTTGATTGGCGGAGAGTTCTCGTTCTACAACGCCGGATCCAATACGAACTTCTCAAACCATGCCTACAAGATGGGGCCCATGCACTACGGAACCTTGGAGCGGGGCACGAAGACAGCCAGCGGATCCTATGTACTGATGCCGGCAACCATCGGTGCGTTCTCCGTCTGCTTCGGAAAGCTGATGCACCATCCTGATACGCGTTGTCTGCCGTTTGCCTATCTGATGGCCTACGGAGACACGATGTATCTCGTTCCCGGCCGCAACATCACCACGGTGGGACTTTACCGCGACATCAAGAAATGGCCGAAGCGCGACAAACGGGCTGCCTCGTCGCGCAAGAGCATCATCAACTTCGACTGGCTGTCGCCGTTTACGGTGGGCGAAATCGTCGAAGGCAAACGCATCCTGGAACAGCTGCGTGCCGCCAGCGGCGACAACGTATCGTCCTATAACTACCACGAATACGTCATCAACGCCTCGTCGCTCAAAAAAGGCATCAAATACTACAACATAGCACTGCGCATCTACATGGGAGCCGTGCTGAAACGTGCCGTGAAAGGAGGATGGCTGGGTAAGCCACAGACCGACATCGGACTCGGAAAATGGAATGACCTGTCGGGACTTTTATTGCCGGAGAGCGAGGAACAGCGCATCATCCAAGACATCAAGGACGGCACACTGGAGACTATCCTGGACGTGAACAACCGCTTCCGCGAAATCAACGACCACTTCCGCGAATACCAATGGACATGGTCTTACCACATGATTCTGGACTACTACGGTCTCAAAGAACTCGGCGAGGACGACATCAAGCACATCCATCAGGACTATATCAAGGCCCGTCGTGCATGGATTGCTGAAATACGCAAGGATGCTGAGAAGGAATATGCCATGGGTGACGTGGAAGAAGAGGTATTCAAGAACTTCCTCCTACAGCTCGATCACGAGATTGACTATGAGGATTGATGCTCTTTTCTCGTAGCATCAAAAATAAAACAACAAAGAAATGAAGACAAGGTTATTGACAGCAGCGATCCTGCTTGCACTCGGACTGAATGCACAGGCAAAAGACTTCAAATATGAAACGGTGAAAGGCGACCCGATGCAGACACGCATCTATACGCTTGACAACGGACTCAAGGTGTATCTCTCGGTTAACAAAGAGAAGCCGCGCATCCAGACTTTCATCGCCGTGCGAACGGGTTCAAAGAACGATCCTGCCGAAACGACGGGACTGGCACACTATCTCGAACACCTAATGTTTAAAGGTACCAAGCAGTTCGGCACGAACGATCCCGTAGCAGAGAAGCCTTTGCTCGACGAAATTACCAACCGCTACGAAGAATACCGTCTTATTAAAGACCCCGAAACCCGTAAACAGAAATACCATGAGATAGACTCGGTCTCACAAGTGGCTGCCCGGTATTTCATCCCGAATGAATACGACAAGCTGATGGCTACCATCGGAGCGGAAGGGACAAATGCCTTCACCAGCTACGACGTAACATGCTACACGGAAGACATTCCCAGCAACGAGATAGAAAACTGGGCAAAGATCCAAAGCGACCGTTTCCAGAACATGGTCATACGCGGATTCCACACCGAACTGGAGGCCGTCTACGAGGAATATAACATCGGATTGTCCCATGATATGAACAAATGCTTCGACGCACTCATGGCAAAGGCATTCCCGAACCATCCCTATGGCACCCAGACTGTTATCGGAACGCAAGACCATTTGAAGAATCCTTCCATCGTTAACATCCAGAACTACTTCAAGAAATGGTATGTGCCCAACAATGTGGCTATATGTATGGCTGGAGACTTCGACCCCGAAAAGACTATCTCTGTCATAGACCAGTATTTCGGAGGATGGAAACCGGGCGACGATGTACGCCAGCCTGTGTTCCCAAAGCGGGATTCCCTTACGGAACCGACCGACACTACCGTTGTAGGACAGCAAGCCGAGAGTGTCTGGATGGCATGGATTGCCGAGAAGGGAGCCTCGCTCCAATGCGACACACTTGATCTTATCGGCGACATTCTCAGCAATGGGGAGGCTGGACTCTTTGACCTCAACCTCAATCAGTCCATGAAAGTGCAGAATGCTCAGGCCGGTCTGGAGACACTGCAAGACTATTCCGGCTTCCTGCTCATCGGTACTCCCAAGCAAGGACAGGCTCTAAAGGACGTGCAGCAACTGATGCTCGGCGAAATAGAGAAGCTGAAACGGGGCGACTTTTCCGATGACCTGCTGCCGTCGGTAGTGAACAACAAAAAGCTTCATTACTTCCGCTCGCTCGACAACAACCGCAGTCGCGTTTCACAATTCCTCGATGCTTTCATCAACGGCGTTGAATGGGAACAGGCAGTGGGGAAGCTCGACCGCATGAACGGTATCACCAAGGAACAGGTAGTGGACTTTGCCAACCGTTTTTTCACCAACGGACACATTACCGTATATAAACTCCAAGGCGTGGATTCGCTGCAAAAGAAGATCGACAAGCCAGCCATTACCGCCATTCCCACCAACCGCGACCAAGTCAGCCAGTTCGTTAAGGACATCCAAAATGCGAAGGTGGAGCCCATACAGCCCGTATTCCTTGACTTCAAGAAAGACCTCACCGTCAGCAAAACCCGTCGCGGCCTGCCGCTGCTCTACAAGCAGAACACCACCGACGGACTTTTCCATCTGACCTTCCGTTACGACTTCGGCCACGAAGACGACAACCGTTACGACGTGGCATCGGGCTATCTCAACTACTTAGGCACCGACAAACTCTCTGCGACACAGGTAAAACAGCAGTTCTACAAAATGGCCTGCAACATGAATGTCAATGTAGGCAGCGATGCCATAAACATTTCGCTCAGCGGCCTCAGCGAGAACATGCCACAAGCACTGGCACTCCTCGAAGACGTTCTCGCCCATGCCCAGGTTGACCAGAACGCATACGGCCAATACGTCGACCTCATCTTGAAAGACCGCGAAGATGCCAAGAAAGACCAGAGCACCTGCTTCGACTACCTCTACCACTATGCCGTATACGGTCCGCACAACATGCGCCGCGACGACATGACCGCCGAGCAGCTCCGGCAGACCCATCCGCAAGTCTTCACCGACCTGCTCAAGAACATTTCGCGCTACGAACACACCGTTTTATATTATGGTCCCCTCAGCGAGAAAGAAGTGTCCGACGTGATTGGAAACCTCCACAAAACCAGAAAGCATCTATATGCCGCACCACAAGGAG
>CAMHEA010000160.1 GCA_946184025.1 uncultured Prevotella sp. | reverse complement strand
TACGATGACTCACGACGAATTGGATGTGCTCGAAAGCATCCTTGTCCCGATGAAATTCACCAAGGGGGAGATGATTCTTCGGGAGGGAGAGATCTGCGAAAACATCTACTACATTGAGCGAGGGCTTATCCGTCAGTTCTATGTGAAGCACGACAAGCAGATTACCGAACACTTGGGCGAAGACCATACGATTTTCATGTGCATAGAGAGCCTTTTCAAGGAAGAGCCTACGCGCATACAGGTTGAAGCACTCGAACCGTCGGTCATCTATGCACTGCCAAAGCAGCGCCTGGAGGAAGTATCCATCCGGAATGTCAACATACAGATGCTCTATCGTAAGATTCTGGAAGAGAGTCTCATCCTGTCGCAGGTACATGCTGACTTGGTACGCTTTGAGACAGCTCAGGCACGATATAAGATGATGTGCAAGCGATGGCCGCAGGTGGTGCTCCGGGCTCCACTGGTCTATATTGCCAGCTACCTGCAAATGACACCGGAAACGTTGAGCCGTGTCCGGTCGTCCACGCTGCTCGACGACTGATGGGCAGAAACCTGCTGAAGGAGCGTCCCGTCAGATGCGCTGCGAACAAGGTCAGGAATGGAATCCGTTGATTCCGTCCTAGACCTTATTCCGTATATATCGGAAAGCCAAATCCGTTCTTGCCCAGAAAGCTTTCCGTAGATTGTCCGAGGAAGGATGTTTCGCAAAGTAATATAGCCTATGTTGCTTACCTATACAGGCTATATTGATAAGTAATAAACCCTTTATTATAGAGTAATATACCCTATATTATTATCAGAAAGCTTTTGGCTAAAGCCTTCGGAATGCTTCCTTGGCTATTCGTGGAGACTTTGGAGGTGGAAAGGTTTGTTGAAGGAGAAGAAGATGGCAGGGGCTTCATCTTATCGGGCTGGATGCAGTTGGCGGATAATGTTCCGTCTGACGCATAGCATGGCGGGCGTGAGCTCTTCGCGGTCGAGGTGGGAAAGGACGGCTTGGAGTTCTTGAGTCAATTCCGGGTAGTGTCGGCATTGTTTCCAGGCAAGCTTGGCGCAGACCGACCGGAGTCCAGGTGGCAGGTCGGGACGTTGCAGCTGTTCCAGGCAAAAGTCCAGAAAGTCCGTGTTGATGTTGTCTGCGGTGAAAGGCTGACGTTCCAAGATGGTCAGAATCAACCGGCGTTGGGTAATACTGCCGGTGTGCATGGCTTTTCGGATGAGTTCGGCTTGCTTGCCGTAGAGCCATTGGCGGCTTTCTTTGTCAAGATGTGTCAGCAACCAGGCGGCATTGTCCGCAGTCCGCTTGTCTGCATCGGTGAGTAGGCTACAGGTTTCTTCCAGCAGCGTGTGCCCTTGTTCGTGCGCTAAGACTGTTGCCAAGTCGCGTATGTCTTGTGCGTGGATACGTTTGGCGAGTCGTTCCCGTATGGTCATAAGCCTATCGCTTCAGTGTTTTCAGATATTGTTTTTTCTCATCGGTAATACGGCGGCTCTCAATGGCTTTCTGAATGGCCTTGTTGTGAACCCACTTGTCGAGTCCGGCAGATTGCAGGCAAGAGATGGTGGCATCGTATTGCTTGGCAAGTGCCGTGGCCAGATACCATGCCTGCATCATGCGTATGTAGTATTCATTGCGCCGGACAGATGTCACGAGGGATAGATGCGCTGGAGAAAAATCACAATCGAGATAATGCTCTAACAGCATGCCGATGCCGAAGCGCACGGTATATTCGTGGCGGGAGCGCAGCCATTGGCGGATGGAGCTGATGAGCTCCGCGTGGTGCTTCCTGAACACTTTCGGGGAAAGCTGGTCGCAGGTGGCCCAGTTGTCCACATGTGGGAGGAAAAGATTTACTTCCTCCAGACAGTGGATGTAGTCGCGGATGTCTGAAATGATAAACGAGTGGAGTTGGTTTTCCTCAAAAGTGGAGTGGGGCAGTGCTTGGAGGAAAACATGGATGTTTTCATCCTTTGAAAGCAGCTTGGCAAGCTGACGGAGTTGGGGGGTACGAATGCCGATGATGCTCGCAGGATTAATGTTCGGTATCAGTTTCCTCTGGAACGCAGCATAATCGTCGTCCCGAAGGTCTTGCAGCTGCTGGGCGATATTGGTAGCATGCATGGTCGGCATTGGGTGTTAAGTGTGCTTGGGAGGTTTGCCTACTTTAGGCGGGATAGTTCTTTAGCCATCTCTTGCTGAAGTTCTTTGGCCTTTTCTGCTGCCGCCTGTGCAAAGTCTGTCCCGTTGGAGGCGTAGATGATGCCGCGCGAAGAGTTGACAAGGAGTCCGCAGTCTTTGTTCATACCATATTTGCATACCTCCTGAAGGCTTCCGCCCTGTGCTCCTACGCCTGGAACGAGGAGGAAATAGTCGGGAACGACCTTACGGATGTCTTCAAACATTTTTCCTTGTGTGGCTCCGACAACATACATCATGTTTTCTTTGCTACCCCATTGTTGCGATGTGCGTAGCACTTTCTCAAACAGACGTTCGCCCTTTTCATCAGCTGTCAGCTGGAAGTCGTGGCTTCCCTTGTTGCTGGTCAGAGCCAGGAGTATCACCCACTTGCCGTCGTAGCCGAGGAACGGAGTTACAGAGTCTTCGCCCATATAGGGTGCCACGGTGAGCGCATCAAGATTGTATGCTTCAAAGAAAGTCCGGGCATACATCGACGACGTGTTGCCGATGTCGCCACGCTTGGCATCTGCGATGATGAAGTGGTCAGGATAGTTCGTCTTCAGATATTCGATGGTCTTCTCGAAAGCTGCCATACCCTTCAGGCCAAATGCCTCGTAGAAAGCCAGGTTGGGCTTGTAGGCAACGCAATAAGGAGCCGTTGCGTTGATAATGGATTTATTGAAGGAGAATATCGGTTCTTCCTCATTCAGAAGATGTTGCGGTATTTTCTTTGTGTCAGTGTCAAGCCCGACGCAAAGGAACGATTGCTTCTCAAAGATCTGTTTGATCAACTGCTGTCTATTCATCTCTTTTAGGGTTTTATGAATTGTTGATGTATGATGGTGCTGTTATGTTGTCGTGAGGAGCCCCAATATGATTTATAGTTCAGACTCCTTGAGCTTCTCCGCATTTTCAGCCACGGTGAGCGCATCAATCATGGGTTGGATGTCGCCGCCGAGGAATCCTTGCAAATCGTGCGTGGTATAGCCGATGCGATGGTCAGTGACGCGGCCTTGCTGGAAGTTGTAGGTGCGTATCTTTGCAGAGCGGTCTCCCGTGGATACCAGACTTTTGCGGCGGCTGGCAATGTCGTCGACATACTTCTGGTGCTCCTTGTCGTAGAT
>CAMHEA010000159.1 GCA_946184025.1 uncultured Prevotella sp. | reverse complement strand
GTGTGGCGAAAAGGAAAATATACCAATATGGGCTGTTTTACTTTGTAAGACAGCCCATATTGCAAAGTAATAAACCCTGTTTTACCTGCTGATATAGGCTTTATTGCTGCTCGTCGTTTGTGAGAAGGGGCGTTTTTCGCCCTTGCCCGTTATTTGTTGTGGTCTTGTCTGACATGTGGTGGTGCCGTCATTGTCAGTATTTGCTCCTGTGCTTCAACAGCATAACGTGGCAGAAGGCTCCGCCGATGATCAGGAGGAGGCAGACGAACAGGAGCCAGTTGTGAGTGGTCCAACCGAAGAGGTAGGCCAGGCAGAGCAGGACGACTCCGAGACAGAGGGCGGCGAGGCCCAAATGGGGCTTGATGGTATTCTGTAAACGAGGCATGCTTTTTCTTCCGTTTATGAATGGGAAACGTTTCGTTTGTGTGTGCAAAAGTAATGAAAAGATGGGGAACACAGGCGGAACGCTGGCGGAATATCACGGGCGAAAGGGTTAATAATTCTTAAATGTGGGGTCGGGCAGAGGTGCTAACAGTCTTGCTCTCAATAAAAAGTAGTACCTTTGCACCCGCATTTTGCAAAATAACATTTTTAATTTATCATTTTAAGTAGTATGAATCAATACGAAACCGTTTTCATTTTGACTCCCGTTTTGTCTGATGATCAGGCAAAGGAAACGGTCGCTAAGTTCAAGAAAGTGCTCACTGACAATGGTGCAGAGATCCTGAACGAGGAGGCCTGGGGACTGAAGAAGCTGGCTTATCAGATCCAGAAGAAGACTTCCGGCTTCTACAACCTGATTGAGTTCAAGGCAGAGCCGACGCTTGTAGATAAGCTCGAGATTGCTTTCCGCCGCGACGAAAAGGTAATCCGTTTTATGACTGTTAAACTTGACAAGTATGCTGTCGCCTATGCAGAGAAGCGTCGTGCAAAGCTTGGCAATAAAGAGGAGGCTTAAACCATGGCAGATCAGAAATCAGAAATCCGTTATTTGACCGCTCCTTCTATCGACACGAAGAAGAAGAAGTATTGCCGTTTCAAGAAGAGCGGCATCAAGTATATCGACTACAAGGATCCCGAGTTCCTGAAGAAGTTCCTCAACGAGCAGGGTAAGATTCTTCCCCGCCGTATCACTGGAACATCTCTGAAGTATCAGCGTCGTGTGGCTCAGGCCGTTAAGCGTGCCCGCCAGATTGCCCTGCTGCCTTACGTAACCGATTTGATGAAATAATTAAGGAGGACGCAAGATTATGGAAATTATACTGAAAGAAGATATTATCGGTCTGGGTTTCAAGAACGATATCGTGAACGTTAAGTCTGGCTATGGCCGTAACTACCTCATCCCCCAGGGAAAAGGTGTGATCGCCAGCCCGATGGCCAAGAAGATTCTCGCTGAGAACCTGAAGCAGCAGGCTCACAAGATTGCTGCCCAGAAGGCTGCCGCCGAAGACAAGGCTAAGGCTTTCGAAGGTGTAAGGCTTGAGATTCCTGCCAAGGTGGCTGTTACAGGTCAGCTCTATGGCTCTGTCGGTGCTGCTCAGGTGGTTGAAGCTCTTGCAGCTAAGGGTATTGAGGTGGATCGTAAGATTGTCACCATGCACGAGGCTAAGAAGGTTGGCGAGTACGAGGCTGTCGTTCACTTCCACAAGGAGGTAGAGGTAAAGGTTCCCGTCATCGTCGTTGCCGAGAACGAACCTGCTCCTGCCGTTGTTGAGGAAGAGGCACCTGTTGCTGAAGCTCCTGTAGCAGAGGCTGCTCCCGCTGAGGAGGTTGCCGAGGAAGCTCCCGTAGCAGAGGAGGAAGCTCCCGCTGCTGAGTAATCAGAGAATTTTTTCGCACTGTAAAACAGCGTTTAGATAAGAATCCCAGTTGCCAATGGATGGTGACTGGGATTCTTTATCGTAATAAAACCTATTGCATAGAATAAAAGGAGAACTTTCAAGCGCATGGAAAAACATCTTGATATCCAAATGTTTCCGTTGCTAAAGGGCGTAACTGTTTTTATCCTCGGCTTGCTGGGTGGTGAATATCTTCCTGACGAACGGGTGTGGATGGTGGCACTGGTGCTTTCCTTGTTGGTGGCATTGGTGTCCGGGCGGTGGCGGCTGCCTCAGAATGTTGCTGTGGCGGCAGCTCTTTTCGCATGGGGTGCCTGTTTGATGGTTTTTGCGGAGAAGGATGTCAATCGTGCGCTTCCATCCAATGCGGTCGACTATGAGGGTGTGCTGATGTCGGAGCCCGCCGTTCATGGAAAGGTTGTCCGGTTTGACCTGATGGTGCTTGACGGCTCGCATCCATTGAAGGTAAAGGCCTTGCTTTTGCGCGACACGGTAGACCGACGCTATGAGCGTTTGCATGTGGGTGACGGCATCCGTGCCGTTTCAGTCTTGGAGCCGCCTCGCAATTTCCTTGCGTCGCCGTCATTTGACTATGCGCGTTGGCTTCGGCTTCATGGCTATGTGGCTCAAACATTTATCTACTACACGGATTGGACAAAGGCTGAGGTCAGCTTGCAGTCGCTTTCGCGTATGGACCATATGCGTCTCTATGCGCAAAAGATGCGTGGACGATTGGTAGGAATGCTTCGCGGACGGTTGGCCGATGAGGAGGCGCTTTCCGTGGTGGCAGCCATGGCTCTCGGCGAGAAATCAATGCTGAGCCGTGAACGTCGCGAGGAGTATGCTGTATCGGGTGTATCCCATGTCTTGGCACTTTCCGGCTTGCACTTGGGCATCCTTTACAGTTTGCTGACCTTGCTGTTTCTTCGTCGGCGGCGACAATGGTTGGTGCAGCTTCTGGCTGTTACTATGGTCTGGTGCTACGCCTTGATGGTGGGTTTGTCGCCTTCTGTGGTTCGCTCGTCCATGATGCTGACACTTTATGCTTTTGTTTCACTGATTGGACGTAATGCATTTTCAATCAATGCTTTGTCATTTGCAGCTTTTGTGATGCTTGTGGCTAATCCTTTGCATCTCTATGATATTGGTTTTCAACTTTCTTTTGCTTCGGTGCTGGCCATTCTCTTGTTGGTTCCGCTGATGAAGCGTATGCTTCCGTGGGGTATCCTTGGACGGAATAGGGTGGTGAAGTGGCTGGTTGGTATGCTGATGGTGTCGTTGGCGGCTCAGGTGGGGACGGCTCCTTTGGTGGCTTATTACTTCGGACGCTTCTCTTGCTACTTCTTTCTTAGCAATATTTTGGCCGTTCCGCTTACTGCGGCGATTCTTTGGCTGGCCGTCTTGTTTTTCCTCTCGGCTCCCTGGGCCTTTGCCCATGAGTTGACGGCTGATGTGCTGGGACTGGCAACGGGCTTCCTGAATCGTTATGTTTCGTGGGTGGCT
>CAMHEA010000158.1 GCA_946184025.1 uncultured Prevotella sp. | reverse complement strand
GTGGGCCAGATGGTGTCTTGCTTGTCGGTGCCCATTTGAGTAAGGACCTTGTTCCAGAACTCACGCTTGGCTGTCATGATGTAGAGCGCTTTCACCATGACGGCGATACCCAGAAGCGTCATGAGGATGATGATGCCTCTGTATCGTGGGAGTATTTTCTTCCGGTTGTATTTACTCATTTCCGTTTACGATTATAATATAAGGTGGCTGGTCGGCTGTGTGCAGCAGGCTGTCGTTGTTTTCTTTGAGCATGTCCAGCACATGGCTCTCCCGGCAATGCTCGGTGAGCTCGCTCGAGATGGCTAACGCTTTGTATTGTGAGTTCTTCAGAAGTTTTGTCAGCCGTGCTATCTCCACCTCGTCTTTCTGGCAACTGTATCTATTGGATATGTAGAGCACGAAAAAACCTATGATGAGCAGCATGAGCCATATTTGTTTGCGTATGGCTTGCGTGTAGAGGATGTCGCCGCCCAGAATCTTCCGAAGCGAGAGCCTCGTGCCCTGCGGGCGCTCGTCTTCGCGGCTCTCCTCCTTGATGTATTCTTTCAGCGATATGCCCGCAGGCTCCTCGTCGGCGGGTTCGGCTTCTGCCGGCTCCTCGTCGCTGTAGGTGTCGTCCTGCAGCAGGGCGTCGTCCTCTTCTTCAGGATTGTATGTGGGGTCTTCTTTTTTCATTTCTTCTTGGCAATTCGTAGTTTTGCACTTCTGCTTCGCGGGTTGGCCGCTATTTCTTCTTCCGACGGGAGTATCACCTTGTTGTTCACGGCTTCGAGCGGCACTTGTGTGCGGCCGAAGAAGTCTTGTGTCACCTTCCCCTCGATGTTGCCCGACCGGATGAGGTTCTTCACGAGTCGGTCCTCCAGGCTGTGGTAGGTGATGACCACCAGACGGCCGCCGGGCTTGAGAAGGTCCACAGAACTTTTCAGCAGGTCGGCCAGCGCCCGCATCTCTTGGTTCACCTCGATGCGGAGGGCCTGAAACAGGCGGGCCATGTCTTTCTTCTCCCTTTCCTTGTGAAACAGACCGGTCACCGACTCCTGCAGGTTGCCGGTGGTGAGGATGGGGCTGGTGCCTCTCCTCCTCACGATGGCCGAGGCGATGCGGCGGGCATTCTTCAGCTCTCCATACAGGTAGAAGATGTCGGCCAGTTGGCTTTCGCTATACAGGTTCACGATATCGGCGGCGGTGGTGGCGGCGTTTTTGTTCATCCTCATGTCGAGAGGCGCCTCGAAACGGAGAGAGAAGCCTCTCGACTCTTCATCGAGATGGTGCGACGAAACACCGAGGTCGGCCATGATGCCGTCGAGGCCGCTTACGCCATAGTAGCGCATCCAGTTGCTTATGTACCTGAAATTGCTTCGTATGAATACGAAACGCGGGTCGTTTGCCAGCCAACTGGCCTCGCTGGTGCGCAGGTTGTTCATCGCATCGGAGTCTTGGTCGAATCCGAAGAGCCTTCCTCCCTCATCGAGCCGGCGCACAATCTCCTGGCTGTGGCCGCCACCTCCAAAGGTGACGTCAGCGTATATGCCGTTGGGTCGGATATTGAGCCCGTCGATGCTCTCCGTTCTTAGAACGGGGATATGATATGTCTGAGCATTTGTCATAAATGTCTGTGCGTTATAAGGGAGTCGGTTCTGCGGTGTCGTTCATGAGTTCTGTCATTGCCTTGCGGAATGACTCCTGGTCCATAAACACTTCTCCGTCGTTTTTCCATATCTCAATGTAGTCGCCCATACCCAGAAACTTGATGTCGGCCGTTATGCCGGCGTCTTCAAGCTTTTTCTTGGGGATGAGTAAGCGGCCGCTGGCATCGAGATTCACTTCTTCCACGTCTTCCATAAACTTCCTCAGTATCAGCTGATGCTGGGGGTTCCATTTGTTCAGTCGTGCCTTAAGTGATGCCAGATGCTCGCTCCATACCGACTTAGGGTAGAGTGCCAGGCACGACTGGTAGACATCCGGGCGTAGCACCAGACTGTCGTCGCCATGTGCCTGAAGCGTCTTACGAAAGGGGGCAGGCAGAAATGCCCGTCCTTTCATGTCGATTTTTGCTTCTATGTTTCCTAAGAACAGCATGCTTCTTACAATGATATTGAATTCGACTACAAAAATACGAAATTTCCTCCACTTCGCCCCACTTTGCCCCACTCTAAATTTGTGGAAAATAATAAATTAGTAAATTTTAACGGAGCGGCTCGTTTTTGGGGTATCGTTTTCTCCGTTTTGGCTTGCTGCAGGTGTCTGTAAAGGACCCTTTTCCAGCCGGTCTTTACAGGTCATGACGTGCCATGGTTTCCTGTTTGGTATGGCCTCTTGCCAGGGTGCCGCATAGTGCCGCATTAGTCTGAGACTTGCGCCTTTTTTCTTTTTTTTCGGGAAAAAGTAACGTTTTAAAAAAAAATAACTATATTTGCAGTTTAATAGTAGCTTTTATCCATGAAAGAGATTTCGGAGAAAACAATAGACCTGGACAAGGTACTTGCCGACAAGATGGGAGCGCGTTCAAAATACGTCCCCGGATTGCTTAAGTCTTGGCTGAAGAAAATCATCCATCAGGATCAGGTGAACGATTTCCTTTGGGAGAACCGTGATAAAACCGGTGTGGAATGGTTGGACGCTTGTGTGAAATATCTTGACATGACACTGGTGGTGGAAGGCCGTGAGAATCTACCTTCGAAAGACGATGGCCGCTTGTATACTTTTGTGAGCAACCATCCGCTCGGCGGTATCGACGGCGTGGCCCTTGGCTCCATCATCGGCAACCATTACGACGGCAATTTCCGCTACTTGGTCAACGACTTGCTCATGAATCTTCCCGGCCTTGCTCCGCTTTGCATACCCATTAATAAGACGGGACGGCAAAGCCGTAATTTCCCGGCCATGGTGGAAGCGGGTTTCAAGAGCGACCACCACATGCTGATGTTCCCGGCTGGACTCTGCTCAAGAATGACCAATGGGGTGATACATGACATCCCCTGGAAGAAAACATTCATTTCGAAAAGTGTGGAGGCTCAGCGCGATGTGGTGCCCATTCATTTTAGTGGACAGAATTCGAATTTCTTTTACAAACTTGCCAATTTCTGCAAGAAGGCCGGCATAAAGTTCAATGTTGCCATGCTTTTTCTTGTGGATGAGATGTATAAGAATGTGCACGGAAAGTTTACCGTCACCATCGGCAAGCCGATACCTTGGCAAACCTTCGACAAGTCGAAGTCGCCGGCGGCTTGGGCACAGTGGGTGGAAGACAAAGTATACGAACTATAGGGCTTCAGACCATATATTTATAACGACATCATTATTGCTATGACTCAAAAACCTATTATACCACCTGTTGACAAAGAATTGCTGAAGAAAGAGCTGACTCCCGACAAGCAGCTCCGTATGACCAACAAGAGCCACAACGAAATATACATAGTCG
>CAMHEA010000157.1 GCA_946184025.1 uncultured Prevotella sp. | reverse complement strand
TACGACAATGGATTCATATTGCAGAAAACGATGGTGAGCACCAATCGTTCGGTGGACTGGGGTAAATAGTTGAAAGAAAGATTTAAAGTTCTAAGAAACAAAACAATATAACAAAGAAAAATATGGCAGAAGAACTAGTTCCAATTCAGGAAAACGAATATAAGGAATTACTGCTACAGACCGTAGCAGTTATAGAACGTGCTCGCATCAATGTGGCTCGACGCATTGCCACCACAGCCAGTAATACCTATTGGGAGATTGGCAGGCTGCTCCATGAGAAAAAATTGGAGAGCAAGCACGGAAGCGGTGTCGTCAAACGGCTTTCCGTGGATTTGAGAGAACGGTATCCCGACATGGGATTATCGCCACGTCAGCTGTGGAACATGAAGTCTTTCTACGTTCGCTACATGGACTGTGATGAAAAACTGCTACGGAGCGTAGCACTTTTGCCGTGGTCTCAGAATTTGTTGCTATTGAATAAAGATTTGAGCGATGTTGATACGCTTTACTATGCCCAGGAATCCATTGCTAAGGGCTGGAATCGCGACCTGCTCCTGAACGCCATCAAGTTGGGGATGCACGAGACGCATTCTGTTCCTGCTGCTGACAACAACTTCGAGTCCACTCTGCCAGCCGTGCAGTCGCAGTATGCCAACGAGGTGTTCCACAGCACCTATAACCTCGGATTCCTTGGTGTTACCAAACCCATCCTGGAACTCGAGCTGGAGAACAGGCTCGTTGAGAAGATCAAGTTGTTCCTGCTGGAACTGGGCAAGGGCTTCACATTCATCGGCAACCAGCACACCATAGAATACAACGGCAAGGAGAGTCGCGTCGATATGCTCTTCTTCCACAGAGGTCTTCGCAGCCTTGTAGCCATTGACCTGAAGATTGGTAAGTTCATTCCTGAATATGCAGGAAAGATGAACTACTACCTCTCCCTTCTCGACCGCACCGAGCGTCAGGAGGGTGAGAACCCATCCATCGGCATCATCCTCTGTGCTGAGAAAGACCGCCTGGATGTGGAACTGGCACTTGAAGGCATAACCAAGCCCATCGGTGTAGCCGACTACAAACTCATCATCCCCAAGGAAGAACTGCAGAAGACCATTGCAGCAGAAATCCAGTCATTTGAGGACGAACATGCAGAAGGCAAAACAGATGAGTCGTAGCGAGGTCGTTCGGCCGTCGTTGGTATATCGTAGACAAAGTTGCGAGTAAGCGAGCGGAGAGCCAAACTCGTTTGGGCTATTCCGAGCGTGAGCAAGTTAGAACGCAGTTCAAGGTCGTAGCGTAGGCCGAGTCGAGAGCAAGCCGAGACCTTCGGGAGAGGTTCGAGAGGCCTTCGAGGAACCAAGCCGAGTCTTTCGTTAGGGTAAGAATAGGGTAAGAATGCCCCAAGAAGAGTGATAGAAGACCCCAAGAATACAGTAAGAAGTAAAAAAGAATAAAAAAACGAAATATAACTCTGATGGATTACGACAATGGATTCATATTGCAGAAAACGATGGTGAGCACCAATCGTTCGTTGGACTGGTCGTTGCTGAATGACGGGATGACCATTCCGGTGTCGGTGTGCTCGCTGTTCAAGGCGTGGGATGAAGATTTCATTAACGAAGTACATAAAGGGAATGCTTCTCTTTGTCTACTTTTGTGTCTTTGGATGTGCCACTTTCTGTCTTATTCCCAGCGTGGGAACAACTCGTTCCCAGCGTGGGAATAAAGCGTTCCCAGCGTGGGAATAACAGACAAAGTTTAGGGTATGGTCAAATTGACACGAAGAACTGTTGGCAAAAAATGAGGACGTTTAGCAAAAAAGCCTCCATCTCTCCCGTCAACCCCTCGGAAGCCCCGTAAACAGGGACTTTCGCTGTTTTCATCTCTCCCGTCATCTCTCCCATGATCACTCCCGTCATCTCTCCTGTGACCACTCCCGACGCCACATTCCCACTTTCTTTTTCTGATTACTCGAAAAGCTTGATTTTTTGCAAAAAATCTGTGTATTTTTAGGGGAAAAACTTGCAAATCGCGATTTTTTTTTGTACCTTTGCAGTAATCTTGTGAAAGAGGAAAGCAAGCCGTGAAAAGCACGCTTATATTACGAAGGAAATAACCATAAGGAAAAAGTCCTAACTTAAAAATCCTAATCAATGAACGAAGGAAATCTTTTTCCTGCAGAGACTCAAGGAGCCTCTCAGGACGGAACGCTTGTTATCGAGCAGTTCCTCATGGCGAACTATCGTTTCCGTCGAAACATCCTGAACGGAAAGGTTGAGTTTGCGGAGCTTCCCAAGGCCGACAACAAGGCCGAAGGCAATACTGTCGAAGACGTCGACAGTCTCTCGCTCGCCTCAGAAAACGAGGCAGAATTGGAATATCGTGCGCTGACGACACCGGCACTGAACACCATCATCATTAAGGCCAAACGCGAACAGGTGATGGAGAAGGGTAGTCCCAAGACGGAAATCACAGAGTATGTCTCGTCGGAAGAGGTGCCTGAGTACAATCCTGTGCAGCATTTTCTCAACAATCTGCCAACATGGGACGGCCAGAACCACATTGCCAAGGTGTTCGGACGACTGCCTGGCATCACCTCTGAACAGTTGAACTATCTCACCATCTGGCTGCGTTCTGCTGTGGCCCACTGGTTGCAGATGGACATGCTGCACGGAAACGAGTGCGTACCCACGTTCATCGGAGCTCAGGGCTGTGGCAAGACCACCTTTGTGCGTCGGCTGTTGCCTCAGCATCTGCGCGAGTACTACATGGACCACCTGAACCTGTCGAACAAGTTCGACAAGGAGATGGCGCTGACCAACAACCTCTTCGTCAACCTCGACGAGCTCGACGCCATACGGCCCAGCCAGCAGTCGTCGCTGAAGCAGACGCTGTCGGTCAGCAAGGTGAACAGTCGTCCCATCTTCGGACGAACACAGGAGGACCGACCCCGATTCGCATCGTTCGTGGCCACCACCAACAACCGCCATCCGCTGAAGGATGTCACAGGCACGCGCCGATACATCTGTATCCTGATTCCTGACGGGCTGCTGATCAACAATACGGGCGATATCAACTACGGCCAGCTTTATGCACAGGTCATGTATGAGCTGCAGGCGCAGAAGGCACCCTACTGGTTCAACAACGACGAGGTGGCGCGTATCCAGCAACTGAATCAGAACTTCATGGAGAAGAAAGACCTCGCCGAGATGTTCTGCGCCTGCTTCCGTCAGCCTCGAGAAGGCGAAGCGGTGAGGACGATGAACTGCGACGAGATGATCAGCATCATCCAGAAAGACTATCCTACGCTGGAGAACACCATTGGCAATCGTGTTCGACTGGGCAAGGCTATCGCCGCCATGGGATTCGAACGTAAGGAACACTCGCACGTGACCTACTACAAGGTAATGCCGCTACGGGCAGCATGAGGGTTG
>CAMHEA010000156.1 GCA_946184025.1 uncultured Prevotella sp. | reverse complement strand
GATT
Organism: uncultured Prevotella sp.; assembly: GCA_946184025.1. Lineage (GTDB taxonomy): Bacteria > Bacteroidota > Bacteroidia > Bacteroidales > Bacteroidaceae > Prevotella. Next base: position 3,432 of record CAMHEA010000156.1, on the reverse strand, counting down.
CCGACGACTGAGCCATGATGTCCGGATTGAGAAAGTCGTGTGGAAAGATATCAAGTTACGTACCTTCATCACGGAAGGAACCGAGCGGAACGACCTTGCCGCCCATGTCTATGACGTCAGCTACGACAGTCTGACACCTTATGAGGATAACCTCGTCATCATCGACGACAGCATCGTCAGGGGAACGACCTTGCGTGAGAGCATCTTCAAGATTCTCGACCGTCTGCATCCCAAAAAGATTGTCATGGTATCGAGCTCCCCTCAGATCCGATACCCCGACTACTATGGCATTGACATGCCGCGACTTGAGGAGTTGTGCGCGTTTAGGGCAGCCATTCAGCTCCTTCTGGAGCGAGGGATGCAAGAGTTGATAAGTGCTACGTATCATCTCTGTCGAACGGAGCCATTGACAGTAAATCATGTCCGCTCCATCTATGCCCCTTTCACCGTTGATGAAATCAATTGGAAGATCGTTGAGATGCTTCGGCCGGAAGGCATGGAGACACCCGTGGAGCTGGTTTTCCAGAGCATCGACGGACTGCACAAGGCATGTCCGAACCACCCGGGCGACTGGTATTTCACGGGGCACTACCCTACGCCTGGCGGAATCCGCTTGGTAAACCAGGCATTTGTAAACTATGTAGATACGTTTTTATCGAAAAATAACTTATGAGGCAAGCAACATTACTATTAGATGATGGAAGCCGATTCATGGGATGGTCGTTCGGCGATGAACGGTCGGTGACTGGAGAAGTCGTTTTCAACACAGCCATGACCGGTTATCCCGAAAGCCTGACCGATCCCAGCTATGCCGGACAAATGTTAGTAATGACCTATCCTTTGATAGGAAACTACGGCGTTCCGCCAACCGACATAAACGAGATGGGAATCCCCCATTTCCTTGAAAGTGAGAAGATTCACGTCTCTGCCTTCATCGTCGCCGACTACAGTCAGGACTATTCACATTGGAACGCACGAGAATCACTTGCGTCCTGGCTAAGACGAGAGCATATACCCGCATTGACCGGCATTGACACCCGCAGACTCACCTTATTGCTGCGTGAACGCGGAGTGATGATGGGAAAGATTGTGATAGATGGCATAGAGGACAATGATTCCATGGCAGATTACGGAAGTATCAACTGGGTGGAGAGAGTCAGTTGCAAGGAAGTCATTACCTATCAACCTTCATCCAAGTGCAAGCGTGTCGTACTGGTTGATTGCGGTATGAAGGTTAACATTATCCGTTGCCTGCTAAAGCGTAACCTCGAAGTAGTGCGGGTGCCTTGGGACTACAACTTCAACGAACTGGAGTTTGACGGTTTGTTCCTGGCTAACGGCCCCGGCGACCCGGAGCATTGCGAAAAGACCGTCGGGCATATCCGACAGTTCATGCAGACAGACGAGACGAAACCGTGCATGGGTATTTGCCTGGGCAACCAGCTCTTGGCAAAGGCAGCAGGAGCCTCCACCTATAAATTGAAATACGGACACCGAAGTCATAACCAGCCGGTGCGTCAGGTGGGGACAAACCGTTGTTTCATTACTTCGCAAAACCATGGCTATGCCGTGGACGCAGCTACACTCCCACTCGACTGGGAGCCCCTCTTCGTCAATATGAACGACGGTACCAACGAAGGCATCCGCCATAAGAGCCGTCCTTGGATGTCGGCTCAGTTCCACCCCGAAGCTTGCTCAGGCCCTGTAGATACGGAGTTTTTATTTGATGAATTTGTTGAAATGCTTAATGTACGAACAGTATGAACGACCACATCACAAAACATCATATTCATAAGGTACTGCTACTAGGCAGCGGAGCCTTGAAGATCGGCCAGGCCGGTGAGTTTGACTATAGCGGATCGCAAGCCTTGAAGGCGTTGAAGGAGGAAGGCATCGAGACCATCCTCGTCAATCCCAACATCGCGACGGTGCAAACGTCGGAGGGAATAGCCGACAAGGTGTATTTCCAACCGGTGACACCAGTTTTCGTGGAACGTATCATCCAGCGAGAACGCCCCGACGGCATCCTTTTGTCGTTCGGGGGACAAACCGCACTGAACTGCGGTGTTGTGCTCCACCAAAACGGAGTTTTGGAGAAATACGGCGTACATGTATTAGGTACTCCCATCCAAGCCATCATGAACACGGAGGACAGAGACCTGTTCGTCAAACGTCTGGACGAGATTGGCGTGAAGACTATCCAAAGCATGGCTTGCAAGGATATTGAAGAAGTAAAAGATGCTGCCAGGACGTTAGGCTATCCCGTTATCTTAAGAGCGGCATACGCATTGGGAGGACTTGGCTCCGGTTTCTGCGACAACGACGAGGAACTTCAGCGCCAAGCCGAAGAAGCGTTCTCTTTCTCACAGCAGGTATTGGTGGAGAAGAGTCTGAGAGGATGGAAAGAGATTGAGTACGAAGTCGTCCGTGACCGTTACGACAACTGCATCACCGTCTGCAACATGGAAAATTTCGACCCTCTGGGCATACATACCGGTGAATCCATCGTCGTCGCGCCTTCCCAGACCCTCACCAATCACGAATACCACAAGCTGCGCGCACTGGCCATCCGCATCATCCGCCACATCGGTATTGTGGGCGAATGTAACGTGCAGTATGCCCTCGACCCTTCCTCCGATGACTACCGGGTCATCGAGGTAAACGCCCGCCTTTCTCGCTCCTCAGCACTCGCATCGAAGGCGACAGGCTATCCTCTGGCTTTTGTCGCAGCCAAACTAGGATTAGGCTACGGACTCTTCGAGCTGAAAAACTCCGTGACAAAGACAACTTCTGCCTTCTTCGAACCGGCACTCGACTATATCGTTTGTAAAATACCGCGTTGGGATTTGTCGAAGTTTCATGGAGTGAGTCATCAGCTGGGTTCCTCCATGAAGAGCGTCGGCGAGGTAATGGCCATCGGCCGCACCTTCGAGGAAGCCTTACAGAAAGGACTGAGGATGATAGGCCAAGGCATGCACGGATTTGTAGAAAACAAGGAGTTTCAGATTGAACATCTGGCGGAAAAGCTGACTCATGCCACCGACAACCGAATTTTCGTTATCTCTGAAGCCATGCAATGGGGATATACCGTCGAACAAATCCATCAATCTACAAAGATCGACCGATGGTTCCTTCAGAAATTGAAGCATATCATCGACATCGACTTACAACTGAAAGGGAATGCCGCTCTGGCAATGCTGACAACCGAGATGGAACCCTCCGAATTCATGGAGATGATAGAAAACTCCGAACTGTTGGAACTCTTTTACAAAGCCAAGGTATATGGATTCTCCGACTTCCAGATAGCGCGCGCCTTAGGCTTGGAATCGCTCATGAAGATGGAGGATGCCCAATTGCTCATCCGCAAATGGAGAAAGGAGTTGGACATCATGCCTGCCGTCAACCAAATAGACACGTTGGCAGCAGAATACC
>CAMHEA010000155.1 GCA_946184025.1 uncultured Prevotella sp. | reverse complement strand
AGCACAGTCTTCCGAGACACCTTCGCAGACGCTTCTTCAAGATGAAAAACGCATACAGGACTTGTATGAGCGGGCATGCCAGCTCATGGAAAATGATTGCCTGTACAAGGATCCGCAGCTCAACCGGGAACGGCTGGCAGAACTCTTGGGAACCAACCGTACTTATCTGACAAAGATTATCAAGGAGAAGAGTGGCATGAACTACCTTCAGTTTGTCAACTCCTATCGTATCAATGAGGCCATCCGCATCTTGTCCGACCATACGAAGACCGACTACCCGCTGAAACAGATATGGAGTGACCTGGGATTTAACTCTCCGGCCACATTCTACAAGCTGTTCCAGCAGTCCGTGGGCATCACGCCGTCTGTCTATCGCAAGCAGTTCATTGATATGGAAAAGGAGGAGTAGGGGACCGAACATGCATCTTCCTGATAGAAACATAAGACGAATATGAACATAGCTATAGGATTACTGATACCACTTCTCGGTACGATGATAGGTGCCGCTTTCGTTTTTCTGATGAAACAAGACATGGCGTCGTGGCTCCAGAAACTCTTGTTAGGGTTTGCGTCAGGCGTGATGGTTGCCGCTTCTGTATGGTCGTTGCTGATTCCTGCCATAGAGATGAAAGCGGAGAGTGGCTCTTGGGCGGTGCTACCGGCAGCTGCCGGATTTCTGTTGGGCATCATTTTCCTGTTGGTCATCGACGAAATCACACCCCATCTTCATGTGATGACCAACCAGTCGGAAGGTCCGCGTTCCCATCTTTCCCGTACGGCGATGTTGGCCTTAGCCGTGACCATCCACAATCTGCCTGAAGGCATGGCAGTCGGTGTAGTCTTTGCCGGTGCCGCACAGCAACAGTCGGGCATCTCGCTGGCTGGGGCACTGGCCGTATCGTTGGGTATTGCCATTCAAAACATTCCCGAAGGAGCCATCATCTCCATGCCCATGCGGGCTGCGGGAAACAGCCGATGGCGTTCGTTTGCCATCGGAAGCCTGAGTGGAGTCGTAGAACCATTGGGAGGATTGGCCGTCGTGCTGTTGGCATCGTTGATGATTCCCGTTTTGCCTTATATGCTGGCATTTGCTGCGGGAGCCATGCTCTATGTGGTCGTGGAAGAGCTGATTCCCGAAACGGCCGAGGGCAAGCACAGCAATTTCGGAACTGTGGGTTTTGCTTTCGGCTTTGTACTGATGATGGTGCTTGACGTGGTGTTAGGATAAGTACATCTCTTCTTTGTAAAAAGCATCATGAAAGACGCTGGTTAAGTTCAGTTATCTTGCCACTGAGCCTCACGCTTCTTAGAGCGAAGCTTAGCGGCAAGAATTTTTAATTTATTAATTCTTAAAAAATAAATTAAAAATTGTCGCAAGTTTGGCTTCTTTTGTAAACGTCTGAGGCTCAGAAACTTATCCAATTCACTCCATTCGGCTTTCGGCTGGGTTTGGGAACAGTCAGCGGACGCGCAGTTCCCAGAAGGCAACGGCTGATGCGGCTGCCACGTTCAAGGAGTCTACGCCATGCGCCATGGGAATCTTCACGACATAGTCGGCCTGTTCGATAACCGCGTGTGGCAATCCGTCACCCTCGGTTCCCATGATGAGAGCCAGACGGGGTGTGTTGCGCAGTGCCGGATGGTCAATGGATATGGAGTTGTCAGATAGTGCCATTGCTGCCGTATGGAATCCATACTGATGGAGTGTGCTCACTTCGTCGTCAAGCCATGTCCACGGAATCAGGAAGACGGATCCCATGGAAACACGGACGGCGCGTCGGTTCAGCGGGTCGCAGGAGTTTCTGGTCAGCAGCACGGCATCTATGCCGAGTGCAGCCGCCGAACGGAAGATGGCTCCAATGTTCGTCGTATCTACAACGCCGTCGATGACGACAATGCGCCGAGCCTGTTTGCAAAGGGTTTCAATGGCAGGCAGAGAGGGGCGGCGCATGGCGCATAATACACCGCGTGTCAGTGTATAGCCGGTGAGCTCCGACAGAACTTCCCGATTGCCCGTATAGACGGGAAATGGGCTGTTGCTGCGTTTGTACATGCGTTCGCATTGTGCGATAATGGATGCGGCGTCGCCAGTGATGTGTTTCTTCTCACATAGCAGGGCAATGGGTTCATAGCCTTTGTCCAAGGCCACTTGAATGACCTTGGGGCTTTCGGCAATGAAGATTCCTTTTTCCGGTTCCAGTCGATTGCGCAGCTGTGCTTCCGTGAGGGTGCTGAACAGAGCTACTTCCGGAGCTGTGGCCGATTGTATTTCAGTCAGTGTCATTGGCTTCTTCGTTTTTGTTTTATGCTGCGAAGGTACGATTAAACGCGCAAAGTGCCAAAACTATTTTGCATTTTGCGCGTTTAATCGTATCTTTGCAAATGATTTTTACTGATATAAAGAATGCATGACTGATGGAGCAACAATTGATTTCCAGCATACAGAATCCGAAGGTAAAGCTTTTGCAGGCTTTGCAGAAAAAGTCGGCAGAGCGTAGAAAGAACGGTCTCTTCGTCGTTGAGGGGAGGCGGGAACTGATGCATTGCATATCGGCAGGCTTCGAAATCGACACGGTGTTCTATTGTCCAGAACTTTTTGAAGGAGAGATCGCGGATTTCCTGCCTCATGTGAAGAGGTCGGTGTTTGCCGTTACGCCTGATGTGTACGGAAAACTGGCTTACCGGGAAAGTACGGAGGGAGTCGTGGCAGAGGTACGGGAGCGTTATTTGTCGCTGGATGCACTCTCGCTGACGGAGAATCCGTTGCTGGTTGTTGTGGAGCGGGTGGAGAAACCCGGCAACTTGGGAGCCATCCTTCGTAGTGCCGATGCTGCGGGAGCCACAGCCGTCATCGTCTGTGACCCGTTGACCGACCTTTTTAACCCCAATCTTATCCGGAGCTCCATTGGAGCCATCTTCACGGTGCCGTGTGTAGCCTGTTCTTCGGACGAGTGCATCGCCTATCTGCGTGCCCATGACATACAGATTCTAACGGCTCAGTTGCAAGATTCACATCTGTATTATGCCACCGACATGCAAAAGGGAACGGCTATCGTGATGGGGACGGAATCGACAGGACTTACTGACAGCTGGCGGCAGGCGGCAACGGCGCATATCCGCATCCCGATGCTTGGCCAACTCGACTCGCTGAATGTTTCTGTCAGTGCAGCCATCCTTCTCTTTGAAGCAGTCAGACAACGTCAGACGAAGGGGGCGCAAGGTTGATAAATCTTCCAAGGCTCAATGAGAAAACGTCGAATAAATTTGGCTTTTCGCCCGCTTATCCGTACCTTTGTCCTCTAATAGCATGCAGAGGATGTTCCGCTGCATGGGATTCGGAGACTTTCGATAGCAATGAAACAAAATTATAAAGGGTTGACAGAAACCGAAGTGCAGGAAAGCAGAGCCCGCTATGGAGCGAATGTGCTGACTCCTCCTGTGCGTGAATCGTGGTGGCGAAAATTTCTGGATAAGTTTCGTGATCCGCTTATTGTTATCCTGCTGGTGGCAGGAGGGTTGTCTGTAGCCCTTTCCTTCTATGAATACTTTGGTTCCGGTGCTTTGGGTAACGTTGGTCTGTTTATG
>CAMHEA010000154.1 GCA_946184025.1 uncultured Prevotella sp. | reverse complement strand
TGGTCACCTGGTGTTCCTGCATCGCTTCGAGCAAGGCGCTCTGCACCTTGGCCGGAGCACGGTTGATTTCGTCCGCCAGCACGAAGTTGGCGAATACCGGCCCCTTCTTCACTTGGAAGTTCTCTTCCTTCTGCGAATAGATCATCGTACCGATGACATCGGCCGGCAAAAGGTCAGGAGTGAACTGGATGCGGCTGTACTTTGAGTCTATCAGTTGCGACAGCGTCTTGATGGCCAGCGTCTTGGCCAGTCCCGGCACACCTTCCAGCAAGATATGCCCGTCACTCAACAGGCCGATCAGGAGAGAGTCGACGAGGTGTTTCTGTCCGACGATGACCCGGTCCATGCCCGTTGTCAGGTTAACAACAAACGAGCTCTGCTGCTCGATGCGAGCGTTCAGTTCGCGAATGTCAATAGCTTCTGCCATGATTATAATTGTTTTTTGTTGTACATGTTCTTTTTATGATAGGCAAAAGTACAACTTTCGGGAATGATAGGCGAAAAACAGAATCTAATAAATATTAAAAATGTTTCCGAAAAGCTATATTTTAAGAAACTTTTTGAATACACTCCCCTTTTTGACGGGATTCTGCCCTTCTTTTAACAATGGCACTTATTCCTGATGAGCATACCTCCTTGATCGTGGAGCCGCGCCAAGGAAGGAAAGTAAAAAAGCCCATATTGGTTGGCAATATAGGCTTTTTTACTCAATAATATAGGGTTTATTGCGCAGTAATACAGGGTATATTACTCCCCAGACAGGCTCACTTGCGCTTCTTAACCTTCACCTTTGGCACCTTCAACTGGGCTCCGCCTTCCATCTCGTCAACACCGTTGAGCACCTGAAAATAGACCAACATGCCGCTACCCAGCGTTGCACGGCAATAAGACTCCATCGTCTGGCCCTCGCGGAGCGTAATGACCGTGTCAATGCCGACAATCTCGTAGGCACCATATTTCAAACGTACGTCGGCATTCACCTGTTCTTTATTGAAAGTATCACCCGGACGTTCTTCGGCTTTGGAAGCAAGAGCCACCGTGTCCTGCTTGACCGTATCAGAGACAGCCACATGAGGCTGGTCACCTCCCGAGGACGCACTTCCCTGCTGCCGTCCGAGCAGATAGCCTAAGCCCAGGCCGGCAAGAATGAGAAGCAAAGCGGCCAGCACAGGGAGCCAACGGTGCTTCTTGGGTTCCTCCGCCAACTCTTCTGATACGGTCTCACCAGACGATGTCGGTGGTACGGATGCCGCCATGGCACTCATCGTAGCTCCACGAGAAGCCTCCATCGACTTCTCAGCCATTTCTTCCTGCTCGTCCTTTTCAGGTTCGGCAGCAACCCTATCGACCGATTCTGGGAGATCTTCCGCTGCTGGCTGTACCGGTTGTCCGGTCTCTGTGGTTTCTTCCGGAGTCTTCTGTTCTGAAACAACAGAAGCCGACATTGGGGCAACAGGGGCTTCGGGGGCTTTCGCCACGGCATCCTCCAAAGACGAGGCAGCCAGCAAGTCAGCCTCCTTGGCCGTCTCCACTTCCACATCTTCAACAGCCTTTTCCTCTGGGACATCGGAGAAGGAAACACCATCCGACACCGGCACGGTCTCGAAATGGGCAAACGGTTTGTTAATGCGTTCCCGCATCGTTGTGTCCGCCGTAAAAGTCAGCTTTCCATGTCCTTCGATAACCACGCGCTCGCCTGTCCTGACGTTGATGCTTTCACGCTGTTTCACCGTGGTGACCTTAAAACTGCCAAGCCCCTTCACCTTGGCAAGGCCGTCAGCAGCAATGCCCTCGTTCACCACATCAAACATATTGCCGATGAAGCGTTCAACATCCTTCTGGCTCAGACGGTGCTTCTTGGCAATACTTTCCGATAGATCATGTATTGTCACCTTTCCCATCACTCTTCTCCTCCGCTTTTTGCCAGTTCTTTTATACTGGATGTGGGTTTGAAATTCAATACCAGTTTGGGGGGCACCAACATCCGCTGCCCTGTAGAAGGATTGACCATGATACGCTCCAGACGTTTCTTCACCTCAAAGGTACCAAAGTTAGAAACAGTCACGGCATTGCCTTTTTCCAGCTGCTTGACCATCGCAGTAAGAACACTGCGAACCAGTCGCTGCGTGTCTTCCAGCGAATAGCCACTGTCTGCTGCCAATTTGGTAACGAACTCCTTGTTATTCATATTGTTATCTTCTCTTGTTATTTTTCTTCTCAAACGACTTCACCATAAAGATCAAATGCTTCTGAATCTGTAATCTTCACCTGATAGAAACATCCGCGACGAAGTTGACGGGCGGCTACGGGTATCAGTACTTCCGGATCTACCTCCGGCGAACAGTATTCCGTACGCCCTATGTAATAATCGCCTTCCCTCCTGTCAATGATGACTTTCATCACCTGCCCAATTTTCTCTGCTTCCAACTCCGCACTGATGCGCTGTTGCAAGGCCATCAGGCGATCCAGACGCTCCTGCTTGACCTCTTCGGGCACATCATCTTGATAGTGAAGGGCACTATAGGTACCCTCCTCTTCGGAATAGGCAAAGGCTCCCATCCGCTCAAACCGTACCTCACGCACAAAATCCAACAATTCTTGAAAGTCTTCCTCCGTCTCTCCGGGGAATCCCACCATCAATGTCGTACGCAGGTGGATGCCGGGAACGCGCTCGCGGATGGTCCTGATCAAGTCCAGTGTCTCCACCTTCGACACATTCCGATGCATGCGCTCCAGCATGTGGTCAGAGATGTGCTGCAAGGCCAAGTCCAGATAGTTGCACACACGAGGGCTCTCACGGATGACATCCAGCAACTCCATGGGGAACTGATTGGGATAGGCATAATGCAACCGAATCCATTCCACACCAGGAATAGCCGACATCTTGCGTATCAATTCAGCAATCTGCCGGCGTCCGTCCAAGTCCACACCATAGTAGGTCAGTTCCTGTTCGATAACCTGAAACTCCTTCACGCCCTGACTGACCAGCCAGCGCACTTCCTCCAGGATCTCCTCCTGCGGTCTGCTGACGTGTTTGCCCGTGATCAGCGGAATGGCACAATAAGCACAGCGGCGGTCACAGCCCTCCGCAATCTTCAGATAGGCATAATGCGCAGGCGTGGTCAGGCAACGTTGCCCGTCACACGTCAGCACCTTCTTATTGCTAAGATCACTCAAAAGCTGCTTCCAGTCAAACTTACCGTAGAAACCATCCACCTCGGGGATTTCCCGTTCGAGCTCCTGCCGATAGCGTTGCGAGAGGCAGCCCATGACATACAGACGGCCAATCCGTCCCTCCGCCTTAGCCTGCACAAGCTCCATGATGGTGTTGACGCTCTCCTCCTTGGCATCTCCGATAAACCCGCAGGTATTGACCACGACGATCTCTCCCTGCGGCCGCACCGCATCATGCCGGCAGCGGAAACCATTCACCTCGAACTGCCTCATCAGCATCTCCGAATCCACCAGGTTTTTAGAGCATCCCAGCGTAATGATATCGACTTCGTTTCTTCTCACCATGCACTTTATTTCGTTCCAAACAGGGACTCCACAAACTGTTCTTTGTTGAACAGCTGCAAGTCTTCCATGCCCTCACCCAGTCCAATATACTTCACGGGCACCTTCAACTGGTCGCTGATGCCGATTACCACGCCACCCTTGGCCGTGCCG
>CAMHEA010000153.1 GCA_946184025.1 uncultured Prevotella sp. | reverse complement strand
TCGCTGATGGCACCGGGAAGGTACGGGATGGACGATGTGGTGCTGGGCTTCGACAACATCAACGACTACGTATCGCTGAAGCAGAACTTCGGAGCCACCGTGGGGCGCTATATCGGACGCATCAAGGGGGCTCACTTCGTGCTCGACGGCAAGGAATACCAGCTGCAAGGCTTTGGCAAGGGCAATATCTCACACGGCGGCAAACCGGGCTTTGCCAATGTGGTATGGGACGTGGTCAGCAAGACGGACTCATCGCTCACCCTGCGCTATCTCTCACCCGACGGCGAAGCTGGCTTCCCGGGCAACCTCACGGTAACCCTTACCTATACTTTAACAGCAGCAAACGCCCTTAAAATAGATTACGAAGCCACCACCGACAAGCCTACGGTGCTGAACATTTCCAACCATTCGTTCTTCAATATTTCCGGTCATCCCGAGAAAGACATTCTTCACGAAGAACTGATGGTGAACAGCAAGAAGATTGCCACCTTCGATGCTCAGAAGAACCTCGACGGCGGTTTCCGCAAGGTGAAAGGCACGCCCTTCGATTTCCGCAAACCGAAAACCATCGGACAGGACATTGACAAAGACGATGAACAGCTGACAATAACCAAAGGCTACGACCACTCCTTCGTGTTGAAGAACCGAAAAGGCGAACTCCGGTTGCAAGCCTCACTCGTAGACCAGAAGGCTGGACGCCAGATGATTGTCTATACCACCGAGCCCGCGCTCCATATCTATACGGCCAACGGACTGAAAGGCAACCAAAAGGGCAAACGGGGCATTGCCTATCCCCACCGTTCGGCCATCTGTTTCGAAGCCATGCACCTGGCCGACAGTCCCAATCATCCGGAATTCCCATCCACCGTGCTCCGTCCTGGAGAGACGTGGCATTCCACCACCGTTTATCAGTTCACGACTTCGACAAGACAGCCAACTACCTGTCTGACGGGCCCTGTTACTGTTTTCGGCCTCGGCATCGGGCTTGCCGGATTGCTTGTTGCAGGTATTGTTTCGTTAATAAAATAGAGTCATGAAAGACTACGTCGACAAGATGAATGCCGCGGAGGCGCGACTGTTCCGCGAGGCTGTGGTAAATATCGTGAGCCAGATTCCCTGCGGAAAAGTTACCACCTATGGGTATATTGCAACGTTAGCGGGATGGCCCAGTCATTCCAGGATGGTAGGTCGTACCCTTCGCTATACCCCCGAATGTGCTTCCCTGCCATGCCATCGTGTGGTGAATGCCGTAGGCCGAACGGCTCCCGGATGGCTGAAACAGCGCGAACTGCTGGAAGCCGAGGGCGTCACTTTCAAGAACAATGGGCACGTTGACATGCAACGACACCAATGGATTCTGTAAAAATATTTAGTTATATATTTGGAACTAATGAATATAATAGCTATATTTGCATCCGAAAGTAATTAAAAATCCTATTCACTAAAAACTTTTTATTATGAAAAAACTAATCAATGTAACATTGCTTCTTACGGCCATTTTAATGGTGGCTGCCTGCGGAAGTAAGGATGCGAAAAAAGCCGACAGCTCCGAACCCGAGAAGAAAGAGAATGCGAAGAGCGAAGAGTTTACGGGGGAGAAGTACTCCAAGGATGCTGCCATCTTCTATTTTGACAAGAATTATGGTATTGACTTCAAGGAACTGGCACCTGACTACAAATACGACGAATCGGGTAAATACACCTTCAAGGGTGACGACTCGGAAGTGTCAGCACGTTTCATCGACCCCGAAGGCGGTTACACACCAGAGCAAATTGAAGGCTTTGTCCGTAAAATCTATGCAGCAACAGCCAAGGCCTCCAAAGGCGGCAAGAATGTGTACGGCTTCCTGCTGAGTGGAAAGAGCACCAAGGAAGGAGCCATGGAGGAAAAACCGATTGACGAGGTGCTGAAGGGCGGCTACACGGAAATCTTAGGAGTCAAAGCCTATACCGGTAGCTATTCCTGGTCAATCCTGAAAGACGATTTGTTCTATGACGTGAGCGTTTCTGCCATAGAGAAGAAAGCCGGACCTAACGATGATCGCAAGCCCTTCGAATATGTGGGACGTGGTTATAGTGTAAGCATCAACAAAGGTCTGCAAAAGAGCATGGACGACACCATGAAGGATGCCGAGGATGCCTTCAAGAAAAACGAGAATAATCCTGAGTTGAAAAAGAAGGTTCAGGAAGAAGCCGAGAAGGTGAAGAAGCAATACGGGCTGTAATTGACGGTCGTTTACAAAAAAAGAGGGTGTGTCCGTTTCGACACACCCTCCATATTTTTGATTACCAGACTTTTCTTTGTTAGGCTGCATACTCAGCAGCATAGAGACGAATGAAATTCTCGCAATACTCATTAAAACCTTTCATTCCTAACATCTTAATCATCAATTTTTTCATCTTTTGTTTCCTTTCTTTTCTTTAATTCAACAATCTTTTTACATCTCGAAAGCCTTTTCTCTCAAAGGCAAAATAGCATCAAAACTCTTAAAAGAGGACTGCAAAGGTACGTCTATTCTTACATATCCACAAACTTTCCAGCCACAATAACTCCGCAGATACGCACTTTTTGATTTAAGTCAACATTCATAAACAGATACAACGGCAATAAAAAATATTAAATACTTGCATACAAGTATTTTTTTACTATCTTTGCATAAAATTATTCACAAACCAAATCTTCATTACTACCAGCAAGAAAATGGAGAGCAGACAAGCCATCATCATGGGAGCCTCGTCGGGAATGGGGCACCGTATCGCTGAAATCCTTCTGGAAAAGGGTTGGCGAGTGGGTGTGGCTGCCCGAAGAGAAGAAATGCTGCTTCCCCTGAAAGAGAAATATCCCGGAAAGGTGGTCACAGCCTGCATCGACGTTAACGACACTAAGGCCGATGAGCTGCTATTGAAGATGGTGGAGCAAATGAACGGTGTTGACCTCTATTTTCATATTTCAGGCATCGGTAAGCAAAACCTGACGCTCGAACGGGATATCGAGATGAATACCGTGGAAACCAACGGCACAGGATTTACCCGATGCATCACCACGATGTTCAACTACATGGCCAAGAACGGAGGCGGACACATTGCCGCCATCAGCAGCATTGCCGGTACGAAGGGACTCGGAGCCGCTCCTTCCTACAGTGCCACGAAAGCTTTCCAGAACTGCTATCTGGAAGCCTTGGAGCAACAAGCCTCCATGCGCCACCTCAATATCCGTATCACGGACATACGTCCAGGATTCGTGGACACACCGTTGCTCGGTGACAATCCCCACTACCCCATGCTGATAGACACGGAAAGCGCTTCACAGGAAATCGTACGTGCTGTCCTCGGCAAGAAGCACGTCCACGTTCTCGACTGGCGCTACCGTATCCTCACACCCCTTTGGCGACTCATTCCCCGATGGCTTTGGCGGCGCCTCAACATCCATTAAACCCCGAAACTCACAAACTCACAAACTTATAAACTCACAAACTCAAAAATATTATGGATAAGAAAAACAACGATCTCTCAAGACGAGAATTCCTCAAGCGCCTCGGCATCGGCACCTTCTCAGCGGCTGCCCTGATGGGACTGGAGCCTATCACTACCATTGCCCGCGAACTGGGAGACAAGCCTCAGATACCCACCGACGGCGATAACCTGATGACCTATCGCGTAAACCGCCACTCCGGCGACAAGGTTTCACTCTTGGGCTACGGCATGATGCGACTGCCGCAGAAAGACC
>CAMHEA010000152.1 GCA_946184025.1 uncultured Prevotella sp. | reverse complement strand
CACTTCTACCGCGACCAGGACTGGTTCCTCTCACAGGCAGGACGCTACGACAGCTACAGCCGCAAGGGTCCGAAGGTGTTTGCCGGAGAATATGCCTGCCATATCAAGGGCGGCGACCAGAACGTGCCCATCGACGTGCCAACGGGTAAGAACACCTTCGAGGCTGCCCTTTGCGAGGCTGCCTTCATGACGGGTCTGGAGCGTAATGCCGACATCGTGTGGATGGCTACGCCCGCCCCGCTGTTTGCCCATGTTGACGGCTGGCAGTGGCGTCCCGACGAGATTTGGATGGACAACCTGAGCACCATGCGCACGCCCACCTACTGGGTGCAGCAGATGTACGGCGAGAACGCAGGCACCAACGTGCTGAAGATGACCGAGGGCAAGGATGCCATCAAGGGACAGGACGGCATGTATGCCACCGCCTGCTACGACAAGAACACCCGCCAGTATATCCTGAAGATTGCCAACACCAATGCCGAGGCAAAGGACATCACCGTGACCTTCAAGGGCATCAAGAGTCTGCCTGAAGGCAAAGTGACCACGCTTCACCACGACAACCCCAATGCCATCAACACACTGGAAAACAAGAATGTGGTGGCTCCGAAGACGGGCAGCGTGAAGGCTGAGGGCAATGTGCTGAAGGTGAGCGTTCCCGCCAAGACATTTGCGGTGTATCGCTTCTAGTTAATCCAAGGATCCCAGGATTTCCTAGGTTTGCCTAGGACAGCCTAGGATTTCTAGAAATAAAACAAATTATGAAAAGACTAATCTTTTGCGGACTACTCGCCCTGCTATGTACGGCTCAAGCCGATGCACAGCAGCGGCGGGAATGGCTACGCGAACCTTTCAAGACAGACACGCTGATGGTGCACGACCCTGTGATGGCCTTTGAAGACGGAACCTACTACTTATATTCCACTGGAATGGGTATAGGAACAGCCACTTCCAAAGACCTGAAAACATGGACCGTATATCCGGAAGGTGTACTGAAAGAACAAATACCGACATGGACGCAGGACTCCGTGCCGGGCTTCAAGCGCCATATCTGGGCTCCCGACATTATCCAATGGCATGGGAAATGGTGGATGATGTACAGCTGCTCGACTTTCGGAAAGAACGGTTCGGCAATCGGACTTCTCACCAACAAGACACTTAATCCCGAATCGCCAGACTATCGCTGGGAAGACCGCGGTGCTGTGGTTGTCTCAAAGGAGAACCGCGACAACTGGAACGCTATCGACCCGAATATCGTCATAGACGATGACGATCAGTCCTGGGTGGTATGGGGTTCCTTCTGGGACGGTATCCAAATGGCCAGCCTTGACTCCACCATGCATCTGTTTTCAAAGCCCGTCACCATTGCCCGCAGGCACGCTCCAGGATGCAAGAACGCAGAACCCAACCCAACATCGAAATACGCTGGTACCAATGCCATCGAAGCACCATTCATCATGAAACACGACGGGTGGTACTATTTGTTCGTCTCCTGGGATTACTGTTGCAGAGGGGCCAAAAGCAACTATCGCGTAGCCGTTGGGCGCAGCCAAAAAGTGAACGGGCCCTACGTAGACCGTGATGGTAAGGATATGCGTGAAGGTGGTGGCATGCTTTTCGTAGAAGGAGACCACAAGGCTTTCGAAGCCATGGGACATTGTGCAGCCTATCACATGAACGACAAAGACATCTTTATCTGCCACGGTTACAGTGTGCCATTAAAGGGAGCTTCCATCCTGGTGCAGAAAGAAATCCGCTGGACAGAAGACGGATGGCCCGTTTTGGTCAATGATTAATGATTAAAGATTAAGGATTGAGAAGACTAGGGATCCTTTTGACTGGGTGGATGCTGGCTGTCATATCAATAGCCGCTCCCTTTGCAGGTAAGCATTACAACATTGCCTACCTGAATATGAGAAATGGGCTGCTCGGCAACTATATCTCCGATATCTATCTCGACACCGACGGCTTCATCTGGATTGCCACAAGTGGAAGCGGACTGGTAAAATATGACGGCTACAACTTTTTTTCTCCTAATACCATCAACATGGGATTCACTCCCAAGAGCAACTCATGCCGCAACATGGTCGAGGACAGATTCCACAGGCTATGGGTGGCCTACGAGGAAGGGACCGATATCATCGACCTGCATTCCATGCACAATTGGGAGCCAAAAGGCGACAGCTTAATTCACCAGGCATTGTCACAACAGGCCGTTACCATATGCCGCGACTCAAAAGACCGCATCTGGCTCGTCGCGCGTTCCTCTATTTATTATATCCAGATGGATGAAAACGGTGATATCCGGAAGGTGATTCCATACCAATATACCAGCAACAAATTCAACATCAGCATCTGTGACATGGACAACGACGGTTCTGTATGGGCCACCATTGAGGGAGGGCTCTATCGCTTGAGGGTGAAGAATGACAGGATTGTCAGGGAAACCATCTCGCAGGCCATCCACGACATACGGGATGCCGACATCATGGACTTCATCTGGAAAGACACCGAACTATGGATATCCTCTGGTTACGGGCTCTTTCGCTTCGACAAGACAGACCATCTGCAAAGCCATTACCGCAAAGACGACGGCTCAGGAATCCTCCACAATACCGTCACAAAACTTGCCATCGGCCCCGACAACACACTAGTAGCAGGCACATTAGGCGGCATCAACACCTATAACAGCACGACCGACAGTTTTGAACAATGGAGCACGAAAAGCAAGGAAATGCCACTGAGCAGCGATTTCATCAGTTGCATAAAATACCTGCAAGGACTATTGTGGATCGGAACGGAGACAGGCGGTGCCATGAAACTGACGCCCTGTGTGCTGATGCTCACCAACTACGTACATTCTTCAGCAGAAAGCAGTCTCTCGCCCAATGCCGTCAATGCCATGTATGCAGAAGACGACGGTACGCTCTGGGTGGGAACGGTAGAAGGAGGACTGAACCGCAAAGAAGCGGGCAGCAATGATTTCGTGCATTTCACCAAGAGCAATTCTGCCCTACCCCACAATTCCGTGTCCACGCTGACTGCCGACAACCGTAAACAGCTCTGGATTGGCACCTGGGGAGGCGGTATTAGCCTCATCAACTTGGAACAGCACCAGCGAATCGTTCCCCTGACAATTGATTCCCATCATACACCGCTGCTGGTTTACATCGGTGCCTTGCAATACGACTCTATCAACGACCTGATGTGGATTGGCACAAACGACGGACTCTTCTGCTACGACTACCATACCGGAGAAATCATGGAGCCCTTCCAAGGATGCCGGCAGATAAGAGGTTGCATCGGTAGCATCATCGATAAGGACGGACGGCTATGGATGGGAACAATCGAGGGAGGTGTACGCATCAATCTGAAAGACCGCGAGAAAAGAGGAACAAAGGGACAGCAATTCAAAGCGGAAATCCTGAAACATAAACTCGACCAGCCGGAAAGCGGTATCATCGAAAAGATGAGTTGTTTCTGTGAGGCAAAAGACGGTTCTCTTTGGATCGGCAGCAACGAATACGGCATCTACCATCTGACGGCTGACAAAGAAGGAAATCCGCATTATCAAAACTATAACATGCAACATGGGCTGGTCAACAATGGAGTAAAAGGCATCGTCGAAGACCATGACGGTACGCTCTGGATCACGACCAAGAACGGTCTTTCACAATTCAAACCGCAGACAGGCGTCTTCAATAACTACACGGAAGAAGACGGACTCCCCA
>CAMHEA010000151.1 GCA_946184025.1 uncultured Prevotella sp. | reverse complement strand
GCGTTGCAATTTGGAAGAGTCGATGGCATAGCGCAGGTCGTGTCCGGCGCGATCAGTGACGAAGGTGATGAGATCCATGTCTTCGCCTTCCTTGCGTCCGAGCAGTCTGTCTACGGTGTTGATGACGACGCGGATGATGTCGATATTCTTCCACTCGTTGAAGCCGCCGATATTGTAGGTCTCGGCGATCTTGCCTTGGTGGAAGATGAGGTCGATGGCACGGGCGTGGTCTTCTACGAACAGCCAGTCGCGTACGTTTTCTCCCTTGCCGTAGACGGGAAGGGGCTTGCGGTGACGGATGTTATTGATGAAGAGCGGAATGAGTTTCTCCGGGAACTGGTAGGGACCGTAGTTGTTGGAGCAGTTGGTGACGATGACAGGCATTCCATAGGTGTCGTGGAAGGCGCGTACAAAGTGGTCGCTTGATGCCTTGGATGCAGAATAGGGCGAATGCGGATTGTACTTGGTCGTTTCGAGGAAGAATTTCTCGCCGTAGGCCAAGTGGTGCTCGGCTGATGAAGCCTGTGTGGTAAACGGTGGTTCGATGCCTTCGGGATGAGTGAGCTCCAGTGCACCGTAGACTTCATCGGTGGAGATGTGGTAGAAGCGTTTGCCTTCATACTTCTCCGGTCGTGATTCCCAGTAGAGCTTGGCGGCTTGGAGGAGCGAGAGTGTTCCCATGACGTTGGTCTTGGCGAAGGTGAACGGGTCTTTGATGCTGCGGTCAACGTGGCTCTCGGCAGCCAGATGGATGATTCCGTCCACTTGCTTCTCCTGCATGAGCTGGTAGAAAGTCTCGAAGTCGCAGATGTCCATCTTCACGAACTCGTAGTTGGGCTTCTGCTCGATGTCCTTGAGGTTGGCCAAGTTGCCCGCATACGTCAGCTTGTCGAGGTTGATGATGCGATACTCGGGGTATTTGTTCACGAAAAGGCGTACCACATGGCTTCCGATGAAGCCTGCACCGCCGGTAATAACGATTGTTTTCATATCTGTTTTGTTTTATCTTCCTAATGTAATAACTTCGCAATCGGTGAATTTATTGCCTTCGATGGTCAGTCTTATCAAGGTTCTCTCCTTGTGCCATCCTTGCATGCCGGCTGCACCGGGGTTGATGTGGAGCAGGCCGAGCGTCTTGTCGTATTGTACTTTCAAGATGTGCGAGTGTCCGCTGATGAAGAGTTGGGGCGGCGAAGCGTAGATTTTGGCCTGTATGCTTCGGTCGTAGTTGCCGGGGTAGCCGCCGATGTGTTTCATCAGTACGTCCACGTCCTCACATTTCCATCGCAGGATCTCGGGATACATGAGCCGCAGGTCGCCGCCGTCGCAGTTGCCGCAGACGGCGCGCAGGGGTCGGAAGGCTGCCAGGCGTTCGGCTACGTCGGTGGATCCGATGTCGCCTGCGTGCCAGATTTCGTCGCAGGGCTCGAAGTAGTGCAGGTATTTCTCGTCCCAATAGCTGTGGGTGTCGCTGATGATTCCTATTCGTTTCATGTCTTTCTGTGGCTTTTTCTCCGGCTTCCTGTTGTGGGGCGGTCGGGTAATAGAGCCTTTATTGTCGGGTAATAAACCCTTTATTACTGAGTGATAGAGCCTTTATTGCATGGCAATATAGCCTGTTTTACTTTGTCTCGGCAGTTTCTTCGGCAGCTGCCGGAGCTTCGTCGGCGGGACGGCTGAGCCGCTGTCGGATGAAGTCGGCAATGTATTGTGCAGTGGCTTCCAGTCCGAGCAGGGAGGAGTTGACGCAGAGGTCGTAGCTGGCAGCGTCGCCCCAGCGCTTGCCTGTGTAGTAGTTGTAGTAGGAGGCACGGCTGCTTTCGGCGTGGTGGATGATTTTCCGGGCTTCTTCTTCGGTGCACTGATGTCGGTTTCTCACCTGTTGGATGCGCCAGTCAAGATCGGCGGTGATGAAGATGTTGACCACGTCGCTGCGGTTGCGCAGCACATAGTCGGCACATCGGCCTACAAAGACGCAGCTTCCTTCGTCGGCGGCTTTCTGGATGGCATCGCTCTGAAACTGGAAGAGTCCTTCTTCCGAAATGTCACTTTTGTAGAAGTTCACGTCGCTGACGTGGGGTACATGCAGGTGGAACAACGAACGGAAGAAACCCTTGTGTTCGTCGTTCTGCTCGAAGAACTTCTCCGAGAATCCGCTTTCCTTTGCTGCGAGGTTCAGGAGCTCCTTGTCGTAGAACTTGCAGCCGAAGATGTCGGCCAGCTGTTTGGCGATGACCCGCCCGCCGGAACCCAGCTGGCGGCCTACGCAGATGGTAATATTCTCCATAGGGTGCTATTTTTCTTTTTTGATTTTTCTCATGTAGACAATCATCAACACAAGGGTGACGACGAAGGCAATGGTGTCGCTGGCCGGGAGGGCCATCCATACGCCGTTGACTCCATAGAATGGCGGCAGAACGGCCAGCAACGGCAACAGGAAGAGCATCTGCCGCGACAGTGAGAGGAAGATGCTGACCTTGGCTTTGCCTATAGACTGGAAGAAATTGGTGACGACTGCCTGATAGCCGATGAGGGGGAAGGCCGCCATATTGATGCGGATGCCGTTGACGGACATGGCTATCAAGTCTGAGTCCTTGGTAAACGCCCGTGCACAGGGGTAGGGCATCAGCTCGCCAACGAGCCATCCGACAGTCATCACCGCCACGCCGCCGATGATGGCGTAGCGCAGTACCTGCATCACACGGCCCGTTTGCTGTGCACCGTAATTGTAGCCTGCAATCGGCTGCATGCCTTGGTTGATGCCCATGACGACCATGAAGAAGAGGAAGGCAATGCGATTGGCAATGCCGTAGGCTCCCACAGCCGTGTCGCCGCTGTAGCGTACCAGCTGGTTGTTGATGAAAATCACCACCAGACAGGCACAGGCGTTCATGGCAAAGGGCGACATGCCAATGCCGAGAATGTTCTTGATGAGGTTCCAGCGAGGTGTGAACGTGCCGCGTTGGAAATGGAGCAGCTCGCTCTTCCGGCAGAAAATGGACACCTGCCAACACAAGGCCGTCATCTGCGAGAGGATGGTGGCAATGGCTGCGCCGCGTATGCCCCAGTGGAACCCCCAGATGAAGATGGGATCCAGAATGGTGTTGAGCGCGACGGTGAACATCGTTGCATACATGGCCTGCCTGGGCTTAGAGGCGGAACGCAGCACCGCATTCATGCCGAAGTACAGATGGGTGAACACATTACCCAGCATAATGATCTCCATATAGTCCCGTGCATAGGGGAGGGTGGCGTCGCTGGCTCCGAAAAAGCGCAGGATG
The DNA here is from genome assembly GCA_946184025.1 of uncultured Prevotella sp. Taxonomy (GTDB): domain Bacteria; phylum Bacteroidota; class Bacteroidia; order Bacteroidales; family Bacteroidaceae; genus Prevotella. The sequence goes on along the minus strand of CAMHEA010000151.1, from coordinate 620 downwards.
GGATCCAGGAATATCAGGCACAACGTCATCAGCAGCAGACCCGTGATGATTTTCAGGCTCACCGAGTTGCCCAGCAGGTGTCGTGCCGTCTGGTAGTCTTTCTGTCCCAGCTTCAGGGAAATCAGTGTTGACGCACCAACGCCGATGGCCGCACCGAAGGCTCCGCTCAGGTTCATAAACGGGAAGGTGATGGCCAGTCCCGAAATGGCTGTGGCGTTCACGCCATGCCCGATGAATATCGAGTCAACCATATTATATAAGGAGGAAGCCGTCATGGCAATGATGGCCGGTGTGGCATATTGCACCAGCAGTTTGCCTACGGGCTTCGTCCCCAATTCCAGTGTCGCTTGTCTGTTGTCCATCAATCTTGTGCTATTTTCGCTGCAAAGTTACTCAAAAACGAGAGCAATGGAAAGGAAAAAACTACTTTTTTTCATTCCGTGACAGGGTGACCGTAATTTTGTAGAGTCAACTAACAAGTGGAAAGTGAATACGTCCTTGAAATGGAGAAGGAACATAGTCCTTAATATAACTTGTGATGTAATGTACGAATAGAGTATTTAATGACTAAACTTTTTTAAAGAAAGATTTAAAATAGTTGATTTGAATCGCATTATTTT
>CAMHEA010000150.1 GCA_946184025.1 uncultured Prevotella sp. | reverse complement strand
TGGAGAAAATCTTTCAAGATACATCGTAATATCGAATATTATTCGTACTTTTGCAGCACGAATTGAAGAAGCAGCAGCTTTCTCGGATACCCTTCGAAATCGCTAAATCAAAGATATTCGTAAAGACAGCAGGCTGCCAGCTCACACCTCTTCGGAAGTGTGGGCATTGGCAGTATCAGCATTTACGAATAGGTTTTAGCGAACCTCGAAGGGTGTGTTGATTTCTTACTGATGCCCCGCTTCCGATTTTTAATCACTCACTTTTTTGTTTCAACGATTAAAAAGGAAATTCGTATTTATGAGTCAAGACGAAGAAGCGAAACTGGCTCTCCTGCGGGAGAGCCTGAGCAACAATAAGAGCAATGCGCCCATCATCATTAACTTCAACAGTTTCAATGCACCCGTGGGCCAGCATAACGAGCATGTGGATACCGTCAACTTCACGATGGATAAGGACGGCAGTTTCCAGATTCAGCACACAAGGAAAGTTGGCGGAATGCCAGAACTGCCGCCCGAACTTTCCACCGACAAGGCGATGGTACTCTGGCAGAAAGCGCAGGATGCGGGCTATGTGGACGAGCATTATCAGCCGAAAATCTCGCGGACACAGGCGGCTCTGTTGGCTGATGCCATGGCCCATCGGCTGGGCATCAAGGAGAAGTGGAAGGTGTTTGAGGAATTTTGGCACCGCAACTACATGCGAAGTGATTACAACTTGGCTCTCTCCCAACAGCAATCGTACGACTTTCAGGACGAACTGAAACAACTGTTTGGTTAGGATAACTATCTTTTCGATGCTATTTCGGTTGTTTGTGAAATTTGACAGACCGTAGTACCCACGCGTAGTACCCCTAAGGGGAGCAGGAATCAGCTGTTTTCCGTACTTTTGCATAGCAAAAGACAAAATGGAAATGAAGCTATGGACGAAAAGGTGATGAGCCAGTTGGATGCTGAACTGGAACATGCTGGCGAGGAAACGGCACTGAGTCCGCAGATGCTGTTGCTGGAGCAGTTGAGAATTACGCCTGAAAAACAACTGCCGAAGATGGACTTCCTGTTTCGGCTCTACGGCAAGCCGTGTTTTCCGAGACGGGAATTGGTGGCGATAACGGGTAAGGCGAAGTCGGGTAAGACGTTCGTCACAAGTATGCTGATGGCGTGCTGCCATGTTAGAGACGTCTTGTCGTTTCATCGTGAGACGGAGGCTCCGCTTCGGCTGCTGTGGTATGACACGGAGCAGAGTGATGAGTCGACTCAAGACATTCTGAAGAACAGAGTGATGAAGATGGCAGGAGAAGGAACATTCGACATTTTCAACGTGCGCGCCGTGGAATGGAAGCTGCGGCGGACCTTACTCTTGGAAGCGGTAAAGCGGTGCAAGCCCGACCTGGTGATTGTAGATGGCATCCGCGATCTGGTGAACGACATCAACGACGGTGTGCTGGCGCAGGAGGTGATGGAGGAACTGCTGCACCTGGCCACGCAGGAGGATTGTTGCATCGTGTGCGTGCTCCACCAGAACAAGAGCGGCGAGGACCGTAACTTGCGCGGATGGATTGGTACGGAACTGATGAACAAGGCCTTCGAAGTGTATGCATGCGAGAAGCTGATGCCGGAACGCATCTTCAAAATGGAGCAGACGCTGACGCGCAAGTACGACATAGAGCAGACCATGTATTTTGAGGTTGGCGAGAACGGCTTGCCGAGGGGAGCCCAACCACTCCCCAAGGGGGGGGAGATTCGAGACAGCAGGGAGCAGTTGCCTCCATTGAATCAGGCGTACCGTGTGTGTGATGAAGACGGACGGTGGTCGTTCGACGTCGCACACCTCTTCCTCGATGCCATGCGCAACGAGAACGAGGTGGGCGGCGGTGAACTGCGTGAGCGTGTGATGCAGTTGTCGGGCATCGCCATCCCGTTCAAGTACAACCAGCTACTGGCGCAGGCCCTGGAGCAAAAAATCATCGAGAAGATAGAGCGCAACGGCCGTACGTTCTACAGGCCGGCGCCCTTCTGAAGCCTCACCCCCTCTTATATCTGTCCCCCTATGGGGGACTTAGATATGAGGGGGAGGATTCCTAAGGGATGTCAGATGCAAGAAGTATGATGTATGAAGACGGAAGAGGTATTTCCAAATACGTTTAAGGCGATGAGGAAGCAGATAGAGCAGCATAAGGCCATAGGACGCCGAATGTGGCAGCAGCGACTGGGCACGTCATCAGAGTTCTGCCGGGCTGTGGTCAGCAACGGCTACCTGACGGAGGAGCAGATGCAGCGGGCCATGGAGCGCTACCGCTTAGGTGCCAGTCGCGACGGCGGCGTCATCTTCTGGCAGATAGACGAATGTGATCAGTTGCGCGACGGCAAAATCATGCACTACTGCCCCGACTGTCACCGTGACCACGACCGCAAGCCTACATGGGCAGCCTATCTGCTACGCAAGCACGGCCAACTGCCGAAGGAATGGAACACCGACCACTGCCTGTTCGGACTGCACCTGTTAAAGACCCTCCCCCTGCCCCTCCCTATATGGAGGGGAGCAATTACCTCAGCAAGTGAAGATCCCAGCGCAAAGACTATTTGTCTCCCTCCCTCACAGGGAGGGGCCAGGGGTGGGTCTGCTACTTCCATTGCTGTGGTGGAAGCTGAGAAAACTGCGGTGATTATGTCGGAGGTGAAGCCCGAGTATATCTGGCTGGCCACAGGCGGCAAGACGGAACTGAACGTGGCGAAGCTTCGCCCCCTTGCAGGCCGCCGCATCATCCTCTTCCCTGATACTGACGAGGACGGCCAGACCTACCGAGAATGGTACGGCATTGCCGAGGCTGCCAGCGAAGTGTTCGGTCATCCCATCACGGTGAGCAGTATCCTGGAGCAACGTGCCACCCCTGCCCAGAAAGCCGCCAAGATCGACCTCGTGGACCTGCTTTTCCCGCAGCACGAAGTATGATCGTTTGCCCCCGTAAGTATGGCATTCAGGCAATGAAAGTATGATATTTACCCATCAAAAACAACGTTGATTTATGAAAGCAATGACCAAACAGCAACTGGCCCAGTGCGCGGGCGTAACGGTGCGGACGCTTTTCAACTGGCTCAGGCCGTACCGCAAAGAACTCTCACGGATGGGACTGAAGCCCAGCATGAGGGTGCTGCCACCCCACATCGTGAAATGGATAGCAGAGCGTTTCTGCATCGATCTGGAAACGTAGTCATGCGGCTGGCTACGTTTTTTCGGCTTTATTCAGCCTTATATGCATGAGCCTGCATAAAGCGGAAATCGCCCTTCACCGAATCTGTATCTTTGCACTATCAGAGAAACACTCTGACAAGAGTTAATTCTTCACTCTTTACTATTCACTCTTCACTTTATTCTTTTATGATTTTGTATGTATTGAAACAGAACAAAAATGAAAAGTCGTCGGCCTACCAGAAATGGTTTGCCTACCCGGTCATTGAGGAAACCATCGAACTGGATGGCCTGGCCGAGCACATGTCTAACCACAACACCCCGTTCTCGAAGGGTGCCATTAAGGGCATGCTCACGGACATGGTGTCGTGCATCAAGGAACTCCTGCTGGAAGGCAAGAACGTAAAGATTTCCGATCTCGCAATCTTCTCGCTGGGTATCAAGAACGCCGGTGGTGCCGCCATACCCGACGACTTCAGCGTATCGAGAAACATCCGGGGTGTGAAACTGCGTGCACGTGCCACGGGAGAACTGTCGGCAACGAGCATCAACCTGGAAGCCACGCTGAAAAAGGCAACTGCCACCACGAAGGGCACTTACGGCAATGAGACACCCAACCCGTAATCCTTTTCTTTTAGTAAACAATACGTAAAACTAAACTTAGACTTAACATGATAAAGATTTTCAAAGACATGAAAAAGTGGAAAACCATCATCCAGTTCATCATCACTGTGCTCACCGCGATCATCAGTTCATTTTTCGTACAGTCATGCGGCACATTGATCTGATTGTGATTCACTGTTCGGCCACGCGCCGCAACCAGAACTTTCCCGTGACAGCCCTCATCCGCTGTCACGCGGAAAGATTCGGAT
>CAMHEA010000149.1 GCA_946184025.1 uncultured Prevotella sp. | reverse complement strand
CATCACGGAACCAGAAAAAACAGGAAGTAGGGCTCGCTTTCTTAAAACTTTCATCGAACACCACCTTGCTTATTGATATCCTGCTTTCATACCAACCAGGATTGGACGTTCCAGTTGCATCCGTATCGTAATAGTTGACATTCGGTGTTCCTGTCGGCGTACCATACTTGAAGGTCAGCGTACCAGTGGTGCTGTCAAAGACGGCGTAGCCTTGATCGGCCCATAGCTGACTGGCCGCCAACAGCATAAGAATGACAAAAAGATTCCGTTTCTTTGTCAGAATCAATGAGTAAGATCGCTTCATTTTTGTTGAGTTTCTTTTTTTGTGCGGTATCCCAGCCCCAAAGAACACCATGGTTTATAAATGGAAAAGACGTGGAACTGATATGTTCTACATCTCTAAGTTGTGGTCGTGAGAAAACCTTTGATACAAAGATATAGTGATGCCAGCCCACGCTTTCGCATGGAGAACCCACTATGTCATCTTGTGTATCTTTGAAATTTCTCACGTTTCAACTTACAAGAATAGACATAACGTCTCTCTAATTATTTCCCGTAATGTAATGACACCCACCCCGCGAAAGGAGCGGCATCGGTTGCAAAGATATGAAAAAGTTTTCAAAGTGCAAAGAAAGGACATGATTTTTTATGCAAATCCGACCGCGCGACAGAATATGGGGGACGGGAGGGGATTATGCTTTCTTGTATGTATGTTGAAGTTTCTCAGGTTTCAAGACACAAGAACAAGCATAACAAATCTTGATGTGTTCCTCAAAGACAGGATGCCGCTTCCCTTGGCAAAACGCTGGCATCTGCTGCAAAGATACAAAAATAAATGAAAGGTGCAACTTTTTTTCCACAAATATCTCGTTTTCTTGCCCGAACGGGGCTCAAACGGGGCTCTTTCGTCCCGGCAAGATAGCCTATATTACTGAGCAATATGCCCTTTATTGAAAAGTAATATAGCCTATATCTCCAGCAATATACCCTATTTTACTTGCACGATATCCATAAAAATGAGGGGAATGGAGGCTTGCGGAGGTCACTTGTTTTTCAAGCGCACATAGAAATCGGCCAACGCCACACGAGAGATTCCCAAGGTGACGAGGCGGTCAAGGTCTTCCCTCGCCTCGCGCTTGCGGTTCATCAGCAGGCGGAGGTCGGCGCGCGCCAGCAGATAGTCGGTATTGCCGGCATCACGGTGGAGGGCTTCCGTGAAATCGTATTCGGCCAATTCCAGCAGGCCGCGGTCGCGTTCCATGCCGGCACGGGCTGCATAGGCCACGGCACTGTCGGGAAACTGCTCCACCAGCCGGTTCATCTGGTCGAGGGCTTCGGTTTTCTTGTGGTCTTTGTCGTTGAGCAGGGCTAACCCCAACAGGCCGTTGAAGTTGCCGGGGACGATGCGCAGGAGGTGTTCATAGTCGGCACGGGAGAACTTATAACGTCCCATCTGCTGGTTTACATAGGCGCGATAGTACAGGGCTGCGGGGTTGTCGGGGTCGAGGGTGAGCACTTTGTCGTATTCGTCCTTGGCGTAGTCCCACTGTTGCAGTTCCACGTTCCAGGCGGCTTTCTTCAACCGCAGATGAACGGAGTCAGGACGCCATTCCAATGCCTCGGAGGCTTTGGCCAGAGAGTCGCGCAAGGCCTGCTGTGCATAGGTAGCGGAAAGGCAGCCACACAAAAAACAGATGGTGAAAAAGAACTTTCTTGTCATACTTCTCTTTTGGGGACAAAAGTACGAAAAAGTTTCTTTTCCACCATCTGTTGCTGGTGTCTGAGCGTATTTTTTACGGCTTCTTACGCTTTTTTAATATAGTCGACAATCCATGCGCCGACTTCTTCCGTGCCATACTGTGCGCCGCCTTCGACCTGAATTTCAGGTGTACGCACATGGGCATCGAGGCTGGCATTGACGGCATTTCGGATGAGCGTGCCTTCTTCCTTGAGTCCGAAGTGCTCAAGCAACATGGCTGCTGAGAGAATCTGTGCCAAGGGGTTGGCGCGATTCTGACCCGCGGCCTGCGGCCATGAGCCGTGGACGGGTTCGAAAAGGGGCGTGTGCTCGCCGAGAGACGACGAGGGCTGCAAGCCCATGGAGCCGGTGATGCAGGAGGTTTCGTCGGTGAGGATGTCGCCAAAGGTGTTCTCGGTGACGATGACATCGAAGAAGGTGGGTTCTGTGAGTACCCGCATGGAGGCGTTGTCGATAAACATGTAATCGGTGTTTACGTCGGGATACTGCGGCTCCATTTCCTTGGCTATCTGTCGCCACAGGCGGCTGCTGGCCAGGACGTTGGCCTTGTCGACGACAGTGAGATGCTTGTTTCGCTTCTGGGCGCACTCAAAGGCTACCTTGAGAATGCGTTCTATCTCGTGGCGATAGTAGATGTCGGTGTCGTAGGCTTTGTCGTTGTCCTGGTATTTCTCGCCGAAATACATGCCTCCGGTGAGTTCGCGAATGACGATGAAATCGGCACCGCGCAGGAGTTCGTCCTTCAATGGACTCTTGTGGAGAAGGCAGTCGAAAGTGGCAACAGGCCGGATGTTGGCAAAGAGGCCGAGTTTCTTGCGCATGGCCAGCAGTCCCTGTTCGGGACGTACCTTTGCCGTGGGGTCGTTGTCGAAACGCAGGTCGCCAACGGCAGCGAAAAGGACGGCATCAGCACGCATACATGCCTCATGGGTAGCCTCGGGATAGGGGTCGCCGACGGCATCAATGGCGTGTGCACCACACAATGCTTCCTCGTATTCAAACTCATGACCGAACTTCGCTGCAATGGCATCGAGGACGGCTACACCTTGTTTCATAATCTCCGGACCGATTCCGTCGCCCGGAAGTACTGCAATTTTCAGTTTCATGTTCTTATGCTTTATTACTATTCTTAATTTTCATGACGCATGATGCATGACGCATTACGCATGGCTGATTTCTGATTCCGCATTGCTGACGGATTCCTCAAAGATGTTCAACATCTTGAAGGTGGCCTTGATGGCAGCCTCCGTCTGGTCGGCATCCAAGCCGCGCGTACGGATGATGCGGTCGCCATTACGCCAAGTAATGATGGTCTGTACCAGCGCATCGGTTCGTCCTCCCGGCGGAATGGAAACGGTATAGTTGTCAAGAATCGGAAAGGTGCGGTCCAGCTCATGCTTGTAGATGTGGCGGAGGGCTTTCACGAAAGCGTCATACTGTCCGTCGCCGGTGGAGTCGGCTTCATACTGCTGTCCGTTGATTTCCACTTTGATGCTGGCCAAGGGTTTCAGTCCATAGCTGGTGGACACCATGTAGCTGACCAGTTTCACGCGGTCTTGCGGTGCATCGTGTTTCAGCACGTCGCTGACGATATAGGGGAGGTCTTCCTGTGTGACGATTTCTTTCTTGTCGCCCAGTTCCGTGATGCGCTGGGTTACACGTTTGGTCTGCTCCGGTGTCAGTTCAAGGCCGAGTTCTTCCAGGTTCTTGGCAATGTTGGCACGCCCAGAGTTTTTGCCCAAGGCGTATTCGCGCTTGCGTCCAAACCGTTCTGGCACGAGATCGTTGCAATACAGGTTGTCTTTCTTGTCGCCGTCGGCATGAACACCAGCCACCTGCGTAAAGACATTCTCGCCCACAATGGGCTGATTGGGTGCCACGGCAATGCCACTATACCCCTCAACCAGACGGCTGACAGCATTCAGCCGGTCTTCATGGATGTGTGTCTGTGCATGGAAATGGTCTTTCAAGATGACTTGTACGCTTGACAAGGGGGCATTTCCGCATCGTTCGCCAAGCCCGTTGACCGTCACATGCAGGCCTTTGGCTCCGCTCAAGACCGCTGCCAAGGAGTTGGTGACGGCCATATCATAGTCGTTGTGGGCATGGAAGTCGAAATGCACGTCGGGATAGCGTTTCACCATCTTGCGCATATATTCCACCACCTGCAAGGGATTCATCACGCCCAGCGTATCGGGAAGCATGAACCGCTTGATGTTGCAGTCTTTCAGGGCATCAACCATCTGATAGACGTATTCAGGGGAGTCTTTCATGCCATTACTCCAGTCTTCCAAGTAGAGGTTTACATCGACATCCACCTGCTTGGCATAGGCCAGCACCTTCCGAATAT
>CAMHEA010000148.1 GCA_946184025.1 uncultured Prevotella sp. | reverse complement strand
GACGAAGATTCTCAAGGGAGCCATGACAGACGTGGAAGGAAACTTCAATATTACCGGCCTGGCCAACGGTGACTACACGCTGACCGTGTCGTTTACGGGCTACAAGGATGTGCGCCGCCAGTTCAGCATCACCGAAAGCAATCGCACGCGTACCTTTTCCGCACTCTATCTGTCGGAAGATGCCAAGGCGTTGCAGGAAGTGACGGTGGTCGGACAGCGTTCGGAGATGAAACTGGAGGTGGACCGCAAGTCCTTTAACGTGGATCAGCAGATTTCCAATGCGGGCGGTTCGGCCAGCGATGCATTGGAGAACATTCCCTCGGTGGAGGTCGACAACGACGGCAATGTGTCGCTTCGCGGCAACACCAGCGTAGAAGTGTGGATCAACGGAAAGGCCAGCGGCCTCACAAGCGACAACCGTGCCGAAATCCTACAGCAGCTTCCGGCTGAGAGTATAGACCGCATCGAGGTCATCGACAACCCCTCGGCCAAGTTTTCGGCCGAAGGTTCTGCCGGAATCATCAACATCGTGTTGAAGAAAGACCGCAAGGCGGGCTACTACGGATCCTTCCAGGTGGGCGGAGATACCCGCAAGGGAGCCAACACGAGCTTCAACATCAACTACAACAGCTCACGTTTCGATGCCTATGCCAACGTAGGCTATCGTCATCGCCACTCCAACGGCGGTGCCGTGAGCCGTCAGACATCGCCCCTCCTGGGCACTTACACCAACTACGACACCCGTTCCAACAACCACGGCAACAACCTCTTCTCGCGAGCCGGCGTCACCTGGCACGCAACGGCAAAGGATGACATCGGCCTGAACGGCATGTTCATGGTCGGAGGCCGCCACGACGATGCCACCACTCCCTATCACTACGGCGTCATCGGTGCCCCGCAAGACAGCTATCTCCTGACGCGGCGCACCCGAAGCGGCGACACCGCCCACATGCTCCATAGTGAGCTGAACTACCGCCACAGCTTCACCGACCGCCATTTCCTTGACTTCGTCGTCTCGTTCAACCAATGGAAGTCCGACCAGTACAACTATTATCAGGACAGGATGGACATCGAAGAAGGAAGCCTGGAGGCTGGAGACGAGGGGCAAGAGGCCGTAGACTGGGCTCAGATGAACCTGCCCGGAAACGCCTACCAGAGTCGTCCGCAAGACATCAACAGCCGAAACTGGGAAGTAAAGCTCGACTATGAGAACCCCATCACCGAGCATTTCAAGCTCCAGACCGGCTACAACGGCCGTTTCTCCCATGAGAACACGCCGCAGGAGTCATATGTCGACAACACCACCTACGACGGAACCAACCTCGTCGAAGACCGCGCCTTCTTCAACCGGTTCGTCTACGACATGGACATCCACGCCCTTTACGCCACAGGAACCTACAACACTGGCAAGTTCGGAGTCATGGCCGGACTGCGGGGAGAATACTGGCGCGTCGACACGAAGAGCTTTGACTGGGACCAGGAGCATCAGACATCCGGCAGCCAACAGCCCACGCCCTTCAAGAAGGACTTCTTCGAGCTCTTTCCCAGTCTCTTCCTGTCCTACCAGCTCACCCCCTCCCAGCAGCTACAGCTCAACTATACCCGTCGCCTGCGCCGTCCGTGGGGCGGACAGCTCAATTCCTTCAAGAACACCCGCGACGCTACCGTCATCTCATACGGTAATCCCGAGCTTACGCCGGAGTTCTCTAATTCCTTCTCCTTGAACTATCTGAAGACCTGGACGCAGCACTCCCTGCTCGTTTCGGCCTACTACCGACCCACCACTGACGTGATGCAGCGCATCAACTATCAGAGTTCGGCCGACGGAAAGATGTACCAGACCAACTTCAACGTAGCCAAGAGCACCAGCACCGGACTCGAAATCACCGCCAAGAACCGGCTCTGGCGCATCCTCGACATCACGTCCAGTGCCAACTTCTACTATTACAAGCTCGACGGCTTCAACTTCTACATCGACAATCAGACCATCCACGGCGACGGAAGTCACAACTTCACATGGAACGCGCGCCTTCAGGCATCGCTCATGCTGCCCTACGACTTCTCCTTCCAGGCCACCGGCAACTATCGTTCGCGCCAGGTCATCACCCAAGGCTACCGCAAGGCAGGCTACGGAGTGGACTTGGGTCTGCGCAAGAACTTCCTCAACAAGAAGTTCACCGTAGCCCTCAACTGTCGCGACCTGCTCAATTCGCGCCGATGGAAGACCTACACCTCCTCCGATGCCTTCACCCGTCATCAGGAGAACTGGCGCAACGGGCGCACCGTGCGTCTGACACTCACCTGGAACTTCGGCAACAACAACGCCAAGAAACGACAGCAGCGACAGGGCCAAGGCATGGAAGAAGAGTTCGATACCAACACCCAATACAACGGAACGGAGGAATAAATCCGTCCCAAGTGTTGGCTTCCGCGATTCCGACAACACTGAAAACGCATCCCGACGGGATTCTGCCGACATCGGCGGAATCCCGTTTTTTCGATACTGAATATCCGTTCAAATTCTCATACAACCCTCCTTATTCACAACTCCCCTCCAACGCCCAGCACTCTTCGCCCCTCTGAGGCGGGGAATGGCTGGCGCGTTGCTCTTTTTGGGGGTAGTCGGAGCGGAACTGGCAGGCCGCAAACAGAAAAAAACGTACCTATTATATTTTTTTAACACTCCTTTGCGAGGGGGTAACTGCATTTTTCCTATCTTTGCAACAACAGTTGGGAGATTGGACAGGTCCGAAACCGGAAGCTGCCGACTGCGCACAGCCATCGGAAGAAGGACGTATAGGAAGGCTGGATACGGTCACCACTGAATACTTGTTTAACAATTTAAATTACCACAACAATGAAAAAAAGAAGAATTCTTATCCCGCTACTGGCGCTCTTCATGGCCGCACCGGCTGTTCAGGCCGACGACGGACTGTGGATTGAGCAGAAGTCAGGTGGAAGACAAGGCTTCACGTTCGAGCAGCAACCCGTGCTGAGTTACGACGGCGATGCCCTTGTCGTGAAAGCAGGCGACGTGGAAGCCTCGTTTCCTTTGGAAAACGTGGCCCGCGTGTACTTTGCCGACGACGTAACGCCCACCACCGATGCCATCGAGGCACTCCCCGCAGGCACCAACGGGCAGCTGATCCGTGTCGGTAAGGCACAGGCCGACCTCTATGGCTATGCCCCTGGCACCGCCGTCAGCGTCTACGACACCGCAGGCCGACAGCTCTCAACGCTGAAAGCAGACGCGCAGGGACGTGCCACCGTTACCCTCACCGCCCTTCCGCAGGGCACTTACATCATCAAAGCCAATCAATCAACCCTTAAAATCAAGAAGTAATGAAAAAGATATTTACCCTTATGGCTGCCTTGATGCTCACCTTCAGCGTGGCGCAGGCACAAGAGAAACTTCAATACATGGTTATCAAGGCCGGAAACGTAACCAGTACAGTTAAGGTAGACCATGTGCAGGAAATCACATTTGCTGTCATTGAACCCCAGCAGATGCAGTTTATCGTAAACGGAGAGGTTATCCCTGTTACCTCTGCTGGATACAAATACGATGAGTCGTATGATGGTTATTCTTTCATTTTCAATCTTGATGAAAGTGAAACGGGAACCAGTTATGAATACTTCGTGATAGACATAGCTGGCCAATTCTTGGGGAAGACCATTGACCTGACAGATGATGCGTATATGAAGGGAGAGGACGGCTGGTATACAGGATGCTATACCGTTGGCGAGATGAGAAGGATAAACTGGTGGATGGACGAATATGACTTCACGGCAGGTTCCTTGTTTGTAGAAAAGACTGACGATGCCCTGACTGTGGAGATGGATGCCTCTTCCATAGGGCAAACCATTTTCCTGAAATATAACGGTCCCTGCCCCAATCTTGACACCATGCCGGCACCGAAGAAGGCACGGCGCAACCGCTGATACGCCTCTCCCTCAGCCCAACGGGTGAGGGAGGAGCCTGTTTTTGGGGTTCTCCGATGATGGAGAAAAGGACGCTGTTTGCACCGAATCATTCTCCCGCACTAACTCCCTGAGCCTCAGCGGCTTATCAAAAGGGTTTTAGACGGGAGAATTTTTAATTTATTTTTTCAGAATTAATAAATTATTTTTTGAGAATTA
>CAMHEA010000147.1 GCA_946184025.1 uncultured Prevotella sp. | reverse complement strand
ACCAGACACCCCCCATGAACAGCAATACAGGCTATATTTGTCAGTAATTCAGGCTATATTTGTTTGTAATAAAGGCTGTTTTACCAAGTAATAAAGGGTATATTACCTCTTCGGCGAATGCACCCGGATTCAGCAATGGGTTCGGACAACTGCCATCCGAACCCATTCCTTCCGTTCATTCCTTTGCTTCCAGTTCCTTTTGGAGCCGCAGAATCTCGTCGCGGTATTGCGCCGCCTGCAAGAAGTCAAGCTCCTTGGCTGCCTGTTTCATCAGTGCCGTCGTGTTCTCGATGCTCTTTTGCAGCTGTTCGCGGCTCATCTTGACAATAACGGGGTCAGCCGCGAAGGCCGCTTCGCCATAGTCTGACGGCGACAGATAGGCCACGGCTGCCTTGCGAGGCTCATCCTCATCGGGACGGCGACTGGCCAGCGAGCCGCCGATAGCCTTGACAATCTGCCGTGGCGTGATGCCGTGCTCTTCGTTGTACTTCAGCTGCTTCATGCGACGGCGTGCAGTCTCGTCAATGGTCTTCTGCATACTTTCCGTAATGGTATCGGCATACATGATTACCTTTCCGTTGACATTTCGGGCAGCCCTGCCGGCGGTCTGGGTCAGCGACCGATGGCTGCGCAGGAACCCCTCCTTGTCGGCATCCAAGATGGCAACGAGCGACACTTCGGGCAGGTCGAGCCCTTCGCGCAACAGGTTCACCCCCACGAGCACGTCGAAAAGCCCTGCACGCAGGTCATTCATAATCTTCACCCGGTCAAGGGTTGCCACATCGCTATGGATGTAATTGGCCCGGATGTCATGGTTCAGCAGATATTCTGTCAGCTCCTCTGCCATGCGCTTGGTAAGCGTTGTCACCAGCACACGCTCATCGCGCTCGCTACGCTGCTGGATTTCATCAAGCAGGTCATCAATCTGGTTCTCACTCGGCCGCACCTCAATTTCCGGATCGAGCAAGCCCGTGGGACGGATGATTTGCTCAACAACCACGCCTTCAGCTTCCTGCAACTCAAAATCGGCAGGCGTGGCCGACACATAGATGACCTGATGGATAAGCTCCTGGAACTCTTCAAAACGCAAGGGACGGTTGTCAAAGGCTGCCGGCAGGCGGAAACCATATTCCACCAGGTTTGTTTTGCGAGCCCGGTCGCCACCATACATCGCATTAAGCTGCGGCACACTGACATGGCTTTCGTCTATGACAAGCAGGTAGTCTTTGGGGAAGAAGTCAAAAAGGCAATAAGGTCGTTCGCCCGCCTTACGTCCGTCGAAGTAACGAGAATAGTTCTCTATACCCGAACAGTGTCCCAGTTCCTTGATCATCTCCATGTCGTATTCAACGCGTTCCTTAATTCGCTGAGCCTTAACGCCATCCCCGATTTCATTGAAGAAATCAATCTGTTTCATCAAGTCGTCTTGAATGTCATGGATGGCCAGTTCCGTCTGCTCTTTGGAAGTGACGAACAGATTGGCCGGATAAATCTCATACTGCTCGAAACTGCCAAGGCGATGGAAGGTAAGGGAGTCCACTTCTTCTATACTGTCAATCTCGTCGTCCCACCAAGTCACCCGCAAGACGTTGTCGCTATAGGCCATGGCAATGTCGACGGTGTCACCCTTCACACGGAAATTGCCGCGTTGCAAGTCAACGTCGTTGCGCACATAGAGGGCATCCACAAGTCGCCGGAGAAACGCATTACGGTCTAAGACCTGCCCTTTCTTTATCTTAATGACGCTGGAAGCCATCGATGCCGGACCACCCATACCATAAATGCAGGAAACGGAAGAAACGACGATGACATCCTTGCGCCCCGATAGCAAGGATGAAACGGCCGACAGACGCAAGCGGTCAATCTCGTCGTTGATGGCAAGGTCTTTCTCAATGTAGGTGTCCGAGGCCGGAAGATAGGCTTCGGGCTGATAATAGTCGTAGTAACTGACGTAATATTCCACGGCATTCTCCGGGAAGAAACCTTTCATCTCCTCATAGAGCTGTGCCGCCAGTGTCTTGTTGTGGCTCAGGATGATGGTCGGCTTGTTCACGTTGGCAATGACGTTCGCCACCGTGAAAGTCTTTCCCGACCCCGTTACGCCCAACAACACCTGCGCACGATCGCCCCGCTGGAGGCCGTCGGTCAGTTCCCTGATGGCTTCCGGCTGGTCGCCCGTCGGCTTATATTTGGATGATAACTTAAAGTTCATATTGTAATGAGTAAAATGCAAAATTACTAAAAAACTCTATATATGACTCCTTGAATCGCAATTTTTTGCTAAAAATCATAGAATGGGTTTTGTCATTTATAGAATAATGTGTAATTTTGCGGTCAAATTGCTTGTAAATGATGAAGAAATCCATTCTCATAATCATATCTGCAACGCTGCTTCTGACGGGCTGCGCCCATGAATTCAATCATGTCTACAAGACTTCTGACTACGATTACAAGTACGAATACGCCAAGGAGTGCTTCGCTACGGGAAAGTATCAGAATGCCGTGACGTTGCTGACTGACCTCATTATGATTCAGAAAGGCACGGACCGTGCACAAGAGAGTCTCTACATGCTTGCCATGGCACAGTATTGCAACAAGGACTATGAAGGTGCGGCACAGACGTTCAAACGCTATTTCCAGTCCTATCCGAACGGCGTATATGCAGAAATGGCATCGTTCTATACGGGCCAGAGTCTCTACATGAGTACCCCGGAACCGCGTCTGGACCAGACGCCTACCATTTCGGCCATCGCTGCCTTTCAGGAGTATATGGACATCTACCACGACGGCAAGATGAAGGGTACCGCGCTGCAACGTCTCTATGAGTTGCAAGACAAACTGATTGAGAAGGAATATCTCTCAGCCAAGCTCTACTACAACCTTGGGACTTACTTCGGCAACTGCACCAATGGCGGCAACAACTATGAAGCCTGTATCATTACGGCTCAGAACGCGCTCAACGACTATCCTTACAGCAACCTCCGTGAGGATTTCTCATTGCTGATTATGAAAAGCAAATATGAACTGGCGCAGATGAGCGTGGAGTCGAAGCGCATGGAACGCTACCAGGATGCAGAAGACGAGTGCTACGGATTCATCAACGAATACCCGGATTCCAAGGAGCGGGCTACAGCCGAGAAATATATCGAGAAGTGTAAGCAAGTTACCAAAGATGCTGTCGACTGATGACGGCATTCCCATCATATCGTCAAATACTAATTTTCAATATTTCATGGATTACAAGAAAAGCAAAGCACCGGTGAACACCGTTACCCGCGACATCATGTCGCTGTGCGATGAAACAAACAACATCTACGAGAGCGTAGCCATTATCGCGAAGCGTGCCAACCAGATTTCTACCGAGATCAAGCAGGACTTGAGCAAGAAGTTGGCTGAGTTTGCCTCGTACAACGACTCTTTGGAAGAGGTCTTCGAGAACCGTGAGCAGATAGAAATCTCACGTTACTACGAGAAACTGCCCAAACCGACTCTGCTCGCTACGCAGGAGTTTGTCGACGGAAACGTCTATTGGCGTGATCCGTCCAAGGATAATCAGGAGAACTTCTAAGGATGATACAGCGCAAACAAACCATCTTCCTGCTGTTGGCACTTGTTGCAACAATCGTGTGCATGTGCATGCCATTGGGATTCATCGAGCCGAAAGGCATGTGTATTGCGCCCGTGCTGTATAACTTGGCCTTGCGGGGATCTGACGGAGCTTACGACTTCAGCGTATGTCCTTTGTTCTTTCTGCTGGCCATCGCCAGCATCCTGTCTTTGGCAACCATCTTCACCTACAAGAAACGCAAGCTGCAGATGCGCCTGTGTAAACTCAACTTGGTAAGCATTTGCCTGTGGTATGCCTTCTTGGTCTACCAGATTTTCATTGGCTTTAAGGAGACGGGTGTTTTCCACCAGTCATGGACAGCCTTCCTTCCTTTCGTGTCGGCTGTTTTCCAAACATTAGCCCATCGCGGCATTGTGGCAGACGAGAAATTGGTGCGTGCAGCAGACAGGATTCGGTAATATTAATAACTCAAGTTTCGGAAGTAGTTGTGTAGTCAGTAGTTAAGTAGTTAAGCCAAATGTCTTGGCTGTTTGCGCTTGCAGAAAACTTTTGGCACAACTACAGTCCGAAGGACGA
>CAMHEA010000146.1 GCA_946184025.1 uncultured Prevotella sp. | reverse complement strand
CCAGGTGAATGATGATGGCAACCTGTAAGGATGATGGTGGAGGCAGACAAGAGGCGTAGCCATCGGAAAAAGAACGACCCGCCATCCGTGGAACGGACAGCGGGTCACTTTCATTGCAGCTATGGTCGCTATGCTTTTCGCATGCGAGCGTCTTTAGAGTGGGTATTCTTCAAATGCGTAGAGAACGGTGGAGAGATAGCGTTCGCCTGTGTCAGGCAGCAGAACGACGATGTTCTTGCCCTTGTTCTCCGGTCGCTTGGCGATTTCTGCGGCTGCAAAGGCGGCGGCTCCGGAAGAGATACCAACCAGCAGTCCTTCGTTGGCGGCCAGCTGACGGCCGGTGCGGATGGCATCGTCGTTGTCTACGTCGACGACCTCGTCCACGATGTCGGCGTTGTAAGTCTTAGGCACGAAGCCGGCACCGATGCCCTGAATCTTGTGGGGACCGCTCTGTCCGCCGTTGAGCACGGGAGAGGAGGCCGGTTCCACGGCAATAATCTTTACGTTCGGGTTCAGTTCCTTCAGCCGCTTGCCTACACCGGATACGGTTCCACCCGTTCCCACACCAGCAACGAAGATGTCTACCTTTCCGTCGGTGTCCTGCCAGATTTCATCACCGGTGGTTTCGTAGTGGCGGGCGGGGTTGGCCTGATTCTCGAACTGCTGTAGGATGACGCTGCCGGGGATGCTCTCCTTGAGTTCCTGGGCTGCACGGATGGCTCCGGGCATACCGTCTTTGCCGCTGGTGAGTTTCACGGTGGCTCCGTAGGCCTTTACCAGGTTGCGGCGTTCAACGCTCATGGTCTCGGGCATGGTCAAGATGAGTTTGTATCCTTTGACGGCTGAGACGAGGGCGAGGCCTACGCCGGTGTTGCCGCTGGTGGGTTCGATGATGGTGGCACCGGGTTTGAGGATTCCTTTTTGCTCAGCATCTTCTATCATGGCCAGTGCGATGCGGTCTTTCACGCTTCCGCCAGGATTGAAATATTCCACTTTGGCAATGATGGGTGTGTCAATGCCTTTGTCTTTGGAAAACTTGGGAAGTTCCAGTAATGGGGTGTTGCCGATGAGTTCGGTCAGTTGTTTTGCAATCTTTGCCATAGTCGTATTTCTTTTAAATGTTTTCTAATGCTTGTTTCAAGTCGTCAATGATGTCGTCGATGTGTTCTGTGCCGATGCTCAGACGGATGGTTGACGGATAGATGTGCTGCTCTTCCAGCTCTTCGGGCGACAGCTGCGAGTGAGTGGTGGTTGCCGGATGGATGACCAGCGACTTCACGTCGGCCACATTGGCCAGCAGGGAGAAGATTTCGAGCTTGTCGATGAAAGCCCAGGCTTCCTTTTCGCCGCCTTTGATTTCGAAGGTGAAGATGCTTCCGCCTCCCAGTGGGAACAGTTTCTTGTAGAGTTCGTGATCGGGATGGCTGGGCAGTGACGGGTGGTTCACCTTGGCCACTTTCGGATGGTTGCTCAGGAACTCGATGACTTTAGCCGTGTTGTAAGCGTGGCGTTCCACACGCAGGCTCAAAGTCTCCAATCCTTGCAGCAGGATCCAAGCGTTGAAGGGGCTGATGGCAGCTCCGGTGTCGCGCAGGATGACGGCACGGATGCGGGTGACGAAGGCTGCTGCGCCGGCCACATCGGCAAAGACGGCTCCGTGATAGCTGGGATCTGGCTGTGCCAAGGTGGGATACTTGTCGGCATTGGCTTTCCAGTCGAACTTGCCGCCGTCTACGATGACACCGCCGAGTGAGCTTCCGTGGCCGCCGATGAACTTCGTTGCCGAGTGGACGACCACGTCTGCACCGTGCTCAAGGGGTCGGATGAGGTAGGGCGTACCGAAGGTGTTGTCAACAATGACGATGGTGTTGTGCTTGTGGGCAATTTCCGAGATGCGGTCGATGTCGGTCACACTGGCATTCGGGTTGCCGAAGGTTTCTATGATGATTGCTTTTGTGTTGGCTTTGAAGGCTGCATCTACTTCGTTGAAGTCTGCCGGGTCTACGATGGATACCTCCACGCCCTGCGTGGTGAGCGTATGGGCTACGAGATTGTACGTTCCGCCGTAGAGATTGTTGGCTGCTATGATGTGATCGCCGTTCTGTGCGACATTCTGTAAGGCGTAGGTGATGGCAGCTGCGCCACTGGCGACGGCCAGACCGGCCACACCGCCCTCCAAGGCAGCCACGCGGTCCTCGAAGACTCCCTGCGTGGAGTTGGTCAGACGGCCGTAGATGTTTCCGGCATCACGCAGGCCGAAGCGGTCGGCGGCGTGTTGAGAGTTGCGGAACACGTAGCTTGTAGTCTGATAGATGGGCACTGCGCGTGCGTCGGTTGCCGGATCGGCCTGTTCCTGGCCTACATGGAGTTGCAGTGTCTCAAAACGATAGTTCTTCTTACTCATAATCTTTTTCCCTTTCTTTGCTTTTTGTGTGTCCTTCAGCCCTGATGAGAGGCCTCCGGAACGCCGTTAATACATTTATTGATATTCACGACTGCAAAGGTACGGCCTTTTTGCAGGGTATGAAATCGCCCTTTCGTGTGATTTCGCATACCATCATTGTGGTATTTGATAGGAAATGCAGCCGAAAAGGGCTCGCGCGTACCTTATATTATTAGTAAAGACGGGGGCTGCGTGAGCAGAATCCAGGTTGAAGCACCCCGTTCTTTCATGCCGTTTCTTCTGCTTGCAGGTCACGGCGCGACTTGCTCTTGGTCACCATCCACACCCCGAGGAACACCAGCAGGACGGCAAGACCCTGCAAAGGCTTGAACACGCCAATGCCGGTGAGCACCGATACGGTGACACTGACCAGTGGTTGCACATAGTTATAGATGCTGACGACGGTCGGCCGTAGCACTTTCTGGGCGTTGACGATGAGGATATAGCCTACGAACGTTCCGAAGATGACCACATAGAGCACTTCCATCCACGTCTTCATGGCTATCTCTGCAAACGGAATGGCGGCCACATGCAGCCCTGTGAAAGGCCAGATGATGAGCGTGGCCCACAGGAACATCCATTTGTTGACCGTTACCACGGAATATTTTCTGACGAAGGGATTGAACAACGAGAGGAAAAGCGCATAGGAAAGCTGCGCTCCCAGTACCATCAGATCGCCGCGGAGGTCGCCCACGCGGGCATCGGCCGCTGCCGCACTGGTCAGGATCAGTGTCAGGGCACCCATGCATCCTACGGCCACACCGCCCGCTTTCTTCCAGGTGATGGGCTCGTGGAGAATCAGGAACGACAGCAGCATGGCGAAGATGGGCATCGACGTGGTGACGATGCTGGCGTTGGCGGGTGACGTATAGCTCAGTCCGATGGTGAAGCAGCATTGGTTGCAGACCAGTCCGAACACTGCCGCCGCGGCAAACTTCAGCTTATCGCGCAGCGGAGCGGGTTCCTCGCTCTCTGCGCTGCGTCCCTTCCACAGACTCTGGCAGGCCGCCAGTAGCCAGAACAATAGGGCACCGCCCGCCACGCGGAACGATACCATCGAGATTCCGTCAATGCCATGCAGCATCGCATCCTTGCCAACGGGAGCCATCAGTCCCCAGATGGCGCAGGCGGTGAACATGCTAAGATGTGCCTTCAGCGGCTTGTTGTTATCCATTCATCTTTCGGTTTAATGAGAAATATGGTGCAAAGGTACGACGTAATTTCGACATATCGGGCAAAAGGGAACGGGAAAATCAGCCGGGAGTGTCTCCGCCGGCGAAAAAAGTTCTCAGGTCGAGGTTCCGATGGCCTTTCTGGCAGCGAGGTTTCAATATCCTGTGGAGAGCGCGGAAGTTGTTTTGTTAACTCGTTGAGCCTCAGTTAGATACAAATGGGTTTTCAGACGTGAGAATTTTTAATTTATTTTTTGAGAATTAATAAATTATTTTTTTGTGAAAAAATAAATTAAAAATTCTTGCGACTGTGGCACTTTCGGAAAACGGGTGAGGCTTAAACGCCTTGCCAGTGAGCCTTTCATGGCAGAATCTGGAGTGTTTTTGGCTGTAAAATGTGGGTGTTTTCAGAATAAATGTGTATATTTGCGAAGTGGAACCAAAAACGGAGGAAGCTATGCAGAAGTACGCGGAATACATTGAACAGATAGAGATAGAGGCACTCTGGGGTACGCAGAAGCATGTGGTGTGGAATCTGGATCGGCAG
>CAMHEA010000145.1 GCA_946184025.1 uncultured Prevotella sp. | reverse complement strand
AGGACATGAACATCTTCCAGCTCATCCAGAAGAACAACAAGTCGCTCGTCGTCGTGGTGAACAAATGGGACCTGGTGGAAGACAAGTCGCAGGTGGTCATCAAGACCTTCGAGAACGCCATCCGCGAGCGTATGGCTCCCTTCACCGACTTCCCCATCATCTTCGCATCGGCACTGACCAAGCAGCGCATCTTCAAAGTGCTGGAGACGGCTAAGGAGGTCTACCTCAACCGCAAACTGAAGATCGGCACGACAAAGCTCAACGAGGTGATGCTCCCGCTCATCGAGGCCACCCCGCCGCCCAGCATCAAGGGTAAGTACATCAAAATCAAATACTGCTCGCAGCTGCCCAACACGCAGATTCCGTCGTTCGTCTTCTACGCCAATCTGCCGCAGTATGTCAAAGAGGCTTACCGCCGCTTCCTTGAGAACAAGATTCGAGAAAACTGGACACTGACGGGCTCACCTATCAACGTCTTTATCCGACAGAAATAGTTGTTTCAGGAGTTCAGGAGTTCAGGAGTTCAGAAGTTTCAGGAGTTTCAGGAGTTCAGACAAATGTTGATGCGTAGGCTCATTATCATAACGATATGTTTTGTCGTTGCGGCCATTGTGTATAGTTGCCGCAACGAGAAAACTGTCGACTTCGCTGCCGCCAACCAAGCCAAGGCCTACTACGACATGCTGGTGGCGGAAAACTACGAGGGATTCGTCGACGGGATGAACATCCCTGAACGCATCCCCGACAGCTACCGCCGGCAGCTCAACGACAATGCACGCATGTTCATGGGAGAGCAGCAAGAGGCTCACCAGGGGCTGCGCGAGGTGCGTGTGGTCAACTGCATCAACGATTCCGACGATGTTGCAGCCCACGCCTTCCTGATGCTCTGCTTTGCCGACTCCACCATCGAGGAGGTCGTCGTCCCAATGGTGAAACGCGACGGCCAATGGTTCATGCGCTGAGACTCCTGCTTTTTATGTTAAATGAGTTGAAAGAAAAGAACAACGTATGCAGAAAATGTGTACTTTTGCATGTTGAAAGATTATCATTCCAAATCATTTAAATGTTTAAGATCATGAAGAACTATTTCGATTTAACAGGTAATGTGGCCATCGTGACAGGATGCTCCGGTGGCCTGGGTGTACAAATGGCAAAGGCTCTGGCCAACCAAGGGTGCAACATCGTGCCCATAGCACGACGTATGGAGAAGCTTAACGAGGTGGCAGAAGAACTGCGCCGCGACTTCGGAGTGGAGGTGATGCCCATCCGCTGCGACGTAACCGACACGAAGATGGTCGAGGACGTCGTAAAACAAGTGATGGACCGCTTCGGACGCATCGATATCCTCGTCAACAATGCTGGAACAGGTGCCGTAGCACCGGCAGAGGACATCACCGACGAACAGTTTGAGCATGAGTTCCAGATTGACCTCTTCGGCACGTTCAAGGTAGCCCGCGCCGTGGCCAAGCACGCCATGCTGCCCGCAAAGTACGGACGTATCATCAACATCGCTTCCATGTACGGATTGGTAGGCAACAAGATAGCCCCTGCCTCACCCTATCATGCCGCCAAGGGTGGTGTCGTTAACCTGACACGCGCCATGGCTGCCGAATGGGGTAAGAGTGGCATCACGGTGAACAGCATCTGCCCGGGCTACTTCTGGACACCGCTCACCAAAGACACGCTCGAGTCAGACTGGTTCAAGGAATACGCCAAGAACACCATCCCGATGGAGCGCTACGGCAAGGAAGGCGAGCTCGACTCGGCCGTCATCTTCCTGGCTTCGCCCTGTTCGAGCTACGTCAACGGCATCGCCGTTCCCGTAGATGGTGGCTATACCTGCGTTTAATCTTGCCTGTCATCAAGTTATCACGCCTTTAATTCAATACGGAAGGTGGTGCCATGTCCCACCTCCGAACTCTTCACGAAGATGCGGCCGTGGTGATACTCCTCGACAATGCGCTTGGCCAACGAGAGGCCTAACCCCCAGCCGCGCTTCTTCGTCGTGAAACCGGGCTTGAAGACATTCTTCAAGTCCTTTTTCTTGATACCCTTACCTGTGTCGCTCACTTCAATGGCCACGAAACCGGATGTCTTGACATGCTCACTCCTCGACTGCTGCCGTGGATTGGCAATGTCTGACGCCTGCTGTTGGAGATTTGCTGTCTTCTGTCTCTCACTCCTCGAATCAAGTATTGTCAACGTGATAGTACCCGAACCGCCCATGGCGTCGACAGCATTCTTGCACAGATTTTCAACAACCCACTCGAAGAGCGAGGCATTGATCCTGACAATGACATCGTGCTCGGGAAAATGCCGTACCATCTGCACCTTCTGTGAGGTACGCCGATCCATATAGTCGACCACATGGTTCATCACCTCTATCAAGCTCGCAGGAACAGGCTCGGGCAGCGAACCTATCTTCGAGAAACGCTCGGCAATGAGCTGCAGCCGCTTCACGTCTTTGTCCATTTCAGGCAAGAGGGTATCGTCGGGATAACTCTCCTTCAAAATTTCCGTCCATGCCATCAGGCTGCTGATGGGGGTACCCAACTGATGGGCTGTCTCCTTCGACAATCCCACCCACACCTTGTTTTGCTCTGCACGCTTCGACGTGAGCAGGGCAAAGATGGCCACGACGACGAATATCATCACCACACCCAGTTGAACGTAGGGGTAGACATTGAGACGCTTGATCATCACCGACTCGTCGTAGCACACCTCGATATAATCCTGGCTTTGGGCTTCCCCCTCGCCATCCAAAGAAATACGAATATACCGCCCGGAGGCGAACATCCGTTCGGCCTCACGGGCGGCATACTGCAGACTATCGTCGAGCGTAAGGCCTTCCAGCCTCACATTGCGGAAAGTCTGCACATTGCCCTCATCATCACGCACGATGACGGGAATGGTATTGTTGCCCTCTATCACTTTCAGCACGAGGGCCATGTCGGTGTTCTCGTCAGGACTGTTCAGCGAACTCATCGCCGCAGCCCATACTTCCATGCGATTACGCTCTTCAACGGCGAGATCGCGCACCAAGAAATGAGACACTACCAGACTGGCCACCGCTATTAACACGGCAGCCACAACGAGAACAATCTTCACGTTGCGTATCTGGTCGGTCCACTGCATTAGAAGTTCACGCCGAAGTTGCAGAACAACGCATTGCTATGCGACGATAAGTCGTCGTCCTTGCAGACGTTGGTGATGCCCAACTGATAACCAAGCTCCAGATAGACCTTGTTGTACTCAGCACCGACTCCGAGCTTAAAGCCCATATTGGCACGCTTCAGACCACCAGTGAAAGCTTTCTTCTCGTCGAACGTACCTACGCTCTCCTTGCCTTCTGTGCCAACCTGCTTTGTCTTTCCGCTGAAGGCATACGAGAAATAAGGACCGACAAACGGCAGTACGGCAATCTCATCGCCCACCTTGAAGCCATACTTCACCAGGATGGGAATTTCCAGGTTGTTGTAGCCCACTCGGAAGTCATCTTTCTTACCACCACGCTCGGTATAGTAAAGACCACTCTCGATGAAAACCGGAGTGCTGTCTGAAGCACGCAGGCCTACTACGCCAGCCAACGTCATACCGGCCTTCATACCCAGATCAAGGTCGCCACCCAGAGAAGCTCCGGTGACACCGAAACGCACACCCCAATAGAGATTTTCCTCGTCAAGGCTAAAGCCACCACTGCTATACTGAGCGAACGAAGGTATGGCCAGCATAGCTACCAAAATAGACACAAATAATTTCTTCATAATACTGCTTATTATTAAATGAATGAATTAATTATGCAAAGTAACACTTTTTTTTTCAAACCTCAAAGAATTTGTTCCGAATTTAACAATTAAAAACTTTCCGACTGTCAAATGTAGCATCCTGCCAGGCTGATTAGGCAGCACATAAAAAAGTCCCGCTCCTCAGCTGAGGAACGGGACTTCCGTTTGAAAAAAGGCGGCTACCTACTCTCCCGCATTGCATTGCAGTACCATCGGCGATGGCGGGCTTAACTTCTCTGTTCGGAATGGGAAGAGGTGGAACCCCGCCGCAATAACCACCCAATTATAAGGCTTGACTATTGCTAAGACAAACTGTAACGTTAACAGCAGAAACTGTGAGCTTCATAAAAAGAAAAAGTCTCGGGCTATTAGTAAGGCTCGGCTTTGACGTCACCGTCTTTACACCTGCCTCCTA
>CAMHEA010000144.1 GCA_946184025.1 uncultured Prevotella sp. | reverse complement strand
GCATCTCGCTCGATGACCACAACTGGATTCCCGTGCGCGACAACCGCCTGCTCCGTCGCATCATCCGCGACTACAACAAAGGGGCCTTTACCGCACAGCAGACCATCAGCCAGTGGAAGAATGTGTGCGAAGCCGAAGACAAATGGATTTTCCCCTTCCAGGAGACGGCCGATGCGATGTTTAATTCAGCACTCAATATTGAGTTCGCCGTGCTGCGCACACATGCCGAGATTATTCTCTCAAGTGTGCCCAAGAACTGTCCGGAATACAGCGAGGCCCACCGTCTGCTGAAGTTCATCCATTATTTCATTCCGGTTGATGACAAAGAAATACCCCCCACAAGCATCATGCGAGAGTTCGTGGGAGGTTCAAGTTTCAAATACCGTTAGTATCCTTTTTATTTGATGTCGCGGGTAAGCATGGCACGGTAGTCGATAGGTGTCATGCCAATGGCATCTTGTATACGGCGCTGCAGGGTACGGACATTACTGAAGCCGGCTTCTTCAGCAACGGTGGCAATGTTGTACATGGGCTTTTCGCGTAACAGACGCAAGGCTGCCAGCACACGAAGGTTATCGATGTAGGCATCGGGAGTGCGGTGGATGGTCTGGTGACGGAAAAGGCGCGCCAGTCGTTCACGGCTCACGCCAAGCATCTCTGCCAAGGCTTCGGAATTGAAGTCGGGACTGAGGTGGGGACGGTCTTTTTCCACGCGCATCTCAATGATGGCCATCAGCTGACCGTCGTCCTGCAGGTCGGCATTGCGCTGTCGCTGGATGTTGCCTTCGAGCAGTTCGCGGGCTATTTCCGTACGGCGTCTCAGTTCCACGTCGTATTCCAACCGTTCGGTAAGGTCGAGGTTTCTGCCGACGAGTCTGACGAGTTCGTCCTTGAGGCGATCCACTTCTGCCTTCAACGCGGTATTCTCAGCAGCAAGTTGCTCGTAGTCAGGTTTGGTTTGTTTTTTTTCTGCCATGGTCTTATTCAATTACTTCGAAGAGTTGGAGGAAGCCGCCGATGCGGAACACGTCGGCTACTTCTTCGTTGAGGTGGCTGATAAAGGCACGTCGTCCGTTTCGGCGCGTACTTTTGTAGATGTTGAGTAGGATACGGAGTCCGCTTGAGGAGATGTAATCCAGTTCGCGGCAATCGAGTTCAATGTCGCAGTCGTCACGTTCCAGCAGCGGAGCCAGTTCTTTCTCGGCCATGCTGCTTGCGGAGTTGTCGAGGTCGCCTATGAGTGAAGCCACCAAGCGGCCATCTTTTTCATTGATAGTTATTTCCATACTTCTTAATCTAATTAATGTTCTTCTTAATTGTCAATATGTTATGCTCGTTGTAGCGGTGATATTCAAGGTCATCGCTCATTTGTCGGATAAAGATGATGCCCAGTCCGCCAATGGGCCGTTTGTCGGCGGGTATAGCCGTGTCCGTGACTTGGGCGGTGGTGGGGTCGAAGGGGAATCCGTCATCAATGATGGAGAGCAACAACTGATTGCCGCGGATTTCCGAAGCAAGTGTCACGGTATCGGCATGTGAATGGTGAACCACATTGGCCACGGCTTCTTCCACTGCCAGCCGCAATTGCTTGGTGGCACGCTCGTTTAGTC
This sequence comes from uncultured Prevotella sp., assembly GCA_946184025.1. GTDB lineage: Bacteria > Bacteroidota > Bacteroidia > Bacteroidales > Bacteroidaceae > Prevotella. The sequence continues at coordinate 2,600 of CAMHEA010000144.1, read as the reverse complement.
CGGCACGGTCTGTAGCCTTGATCATGAAGCTCTTCATCTGTGGCAAGTACGACTTACTGGCTAGCAGGGTGACCTTATCGGCGTTCGCCGCTATGCCTTCGTAAGGCTGAGGGTTGGGGGTTGATGGTTGAGCGTTGACAGTTTTTGGGGGCTGGACTGTTTCGCTATCACCTTTCCACTTGAGGGCCATCAGTGTGAGGTCGTCACTTTGCTCAGCGTTTCCTGCATGTTTCTTGGCTTCTTCCTCCATGAGTGTCACAATCTCGCCCGGTGTATGGTTTTCTGCCTGTTGTGACAGTTGCAGTACACGCTTGCGTGTCAATAGTTCGCCCTTGACATTCCGGGCTTCACTCAGTCCGTCGGTGTAGAGGAAAAGGATGTCGTTAGGCTGAAGTAGGGTGGTTTGCCCTTCATAGACCCAGTTTGATAAAGCACCTACGGGCAGGTTAGGCACAATCTGAAGACTCTCGCTCTTGACGCCTGATGGTTGGGGATTCTCATGTATCAGGATGGGAGCCTCATGTCCTGCATTGCAATAGTTCAGGTTGCCGCTCTTCAAATCGATCATGCCTATAAACATGGTGGCAAAAAAACCGCTGGTCTGTTCCTCACAGAGCATGTGGTTGATCCGTTTCATAATGAAGGCAGCATCGTTTTTGGAGCTTTCTTCCAGATTGAGCATAGCGCTGCGGGCTTCTGTCCTGAAAAGTGTTCTGGTCACCGTCATCAGCATGGAGGCAGGAACGCCCTTACCGCTGACGTCACCGATACAAAAACATACGCGGTCGTTAAGAATGAGGAAGTCATAGAAGTCACCGCCTACTTCGCGTGCAGGTGTCAGCGAGGCGAACATTTCCAGGTCCTTGCGATCGGAAGGTCCTGGGAATTTCTTGGGAATCATTGACTCCTGAATGTCACGGGCCACATTCAGCTCGCCCGTGAAGCGCTCCTTTTCCGCATAGGCGGTGTTCAGTCGCCGCAGATAACTGAATGCTCTATAGACGATGAAGCCCAGTAGCAGGATTCCCGAAAGATTGAAGAGGAAGTTCCGCAAGGCAGACTTCCGCTGCATCTCATAGAATTTCGTTGCTGCCGCAGATACTTCTCGCAATGGTATGTCGGCTGCCATTATGGCAACCGTCTTTCCTGCATCGTTTCGGATAGGAATGGAGTAGCTGCACATCAGGATGTAATTGTAGAGTCCTTCGTATGGCTCACTCCAATAGCCGTTGGAATTCAGGATGTCCTCGAACCACGGACGTTCCGTGTAGTCCTTGCTTTTTAACTTTACTGTCTCGACGCTGTCCTTGACATTTTTGTTTTCATAGATATAGATGCCGTAGCGATGATTACCGAAGTCCATCTCCTTGGTCACAAATTCCGGCAGATAACCTATGGAGACACCCACAATCTGTGGCTGTTCTTTGATGAGGTTTTTCACCAGAATCTGTAAAGTGTCAAGGTCCATTTCGTTAATCTGCTTGGCAATTTTAGGGAGGACAGCCTGAGTGGCAGCCTCCACCTCTTGTTTCACCTGTGAGATGCGGTGGCTGTCGTTCAGGTCATACTGAGCCATCTCCGTCAATTGCGCGTTGAAAGTCCGCCGAGTGGAGAAATACTCAAGCGTCTCGCTCATCTGCAGCAGCAAAGCCGCTGCAACAACCATCATGATACTCAGTTTGGTATCCTGTCCTAGTTTCATTTTTCTACGGTCTTAACGGATTCCTTAAATTTTAAGTTGTAAAGATATATATAATTCCGAAGAACCTCACTTTATTTCCCTTTTTTTTATTCAGTTTAACATTTTATTTTACCTTCCACACGTTCAGCACAATGCCCTTGAAATCTGTGTTGAATGCGGGTTGGCAAACGAAGATGGCGTTGTTGAGCCAGGCGTAGCGGCTATTGGCGGGTGCTTCAAACTGCGGCGCGGCCTTGAAATAGAACGAAGGCCGTCCCTCGGCATCCTTCCCACTGCAGATAATGCCGCGGTTGCGCACGTGGATATAGACGCCGTCGTCGGTCTTGATGCTGTAGATGGCTTCAATTTCGGTGCGACCCTCGGCGTTGGCCAGCTGATAATCGGCTCCGCCGTTGATGATGGTGCCTTTCAGCAGCGGTCCCTCGAAGGTGCCGCCCGTAATGGGGATGACGGTGCGTCGCCCGTGCTGCGTTTCCCCCACACCATAAGGTGCATCGAGCGTCACCCGCAGTTGCAGGGCAAATTCCAGTTGCGGCGTTTCTTCTGCCGATGGTACGTTGACCTGTGCCTGCGCAAATAGCGTCAATGCGGACATCAAGGTCACAAAAAGGATTCTTTTCACCATAGTTGTATGTTCTGTTTATTCATTAATATTGCGAAATGTTGAAGAGCTGCTTCATCTTGCCTTCCTCGACGGGAGTAGTGAGTAGTTTCTGGAATTCCTCGTAAGTAATGCGCGTCTTTGGAGCGAAGGCAGGCGACTGCATATACTGAAGGATGCTTTGATAGAGCTGACGGGCTTCGGGATATTGTTGAAGCTGATCGAGCGGTGACATGCAGACAAGCAGCTTACCCTTGTTCACGGCGAACTCGAAGATGAGGCCGAGTTTATGGTTTC
>CAMHEA010000143.1 GCA_946184025.1 uncultured Prevotella sp. | reverse complement strand
GCCCAAGAGTATGTTACGGCAATAAAAGGACAGCCAAATAACGAAGCAGTCTGCCGTGGGGATAATGGGCGGACAATGAACCTATCGTAAGAAAAAGGAAATCGTTACCAAATGGAAACAGGTAACTAAAAGACATAAAATAGCCAAGGAAAAGGTAACAAAAACCTATAAAAACGTTAAGTTTCTGCCCATTTCTTTGGTGGTAACAGAATAAATGATTATCTTTGCACTCACTAAGAAGCGTTCTTTGGAAATGTGTATAACGAGACAGAATATGTAATTCAGCTCGTTTCTAAATCGTTACCTGATTATTATTCAAAGTAAGGTAACAAAATGATTTCTAAAGAGTTATAATTTTCTCCGTAACAAGCATCGGGTAATACAGGGTCTTTTGCAATGTGATATAGGCTATATTGCTTTCTGGAAACGACTTGCAAGGAGGAAGATCGGATGGCTCCGAGCGATAACGGAACCATGTCCGATGTTAAGGGGAATCCATGTCAACAAAGCAGGAACAGCATCTGACGGCTGTTCCTGCTTTTGCTAAAGGTGCAGACTTTTGTGGCTGCTATAGACTTTCTTCCCTAATCCTCCCAGATATTTTTCATGTGGGGCAGCGTCTCCATGTCAGTCTTCGTGTTATCGTCAAACATCTCCATACCAATGGGCTTGGCAAGGATTTCGTCTGGATTCTCAATCTTGGGGCCTCCCGGATTTGTTGGCAGCGACTCATCCATGAAATGCTGAGCCGAAATGACGACTTCCAAGGAGGGACTGATATATTTTTTCATGCTATTCATTCTTAGGTCTGTTTCAGTTATTTAATGACGACTTTCTTTCCGTGGTGGATGTAGACACCCTTTTGCAGCCTGTTCACGCGCATTCCGTTCAGGTTGTAGAAGGCATCCTGCTCGGTGAGGATTCCTTCCAGTGCTTGGATATTCGTGACGGCAGGCTCGTCGGGACGTTCCTCTTGTACAGGTTCGGCCGGCTCCTCCTCTTCTTCTTCCGTAAACGGGAAATAGTCTTTGCTGTCCATGCCCGCAGGCAGTTCCATGTAGGCTTTTCCGGCAGGAATACTAACACCCTCTGCCACGACGTAGAAGCCCACGATGTCATTTTTCTTGGCCATGGCGTAGATGGTCTGACCGTCGCCCGTTACCGTTCCGTCGCTGGCTTGCAGGAGGTTTTCGCCCACAAAAGTGCCTTCCTGTGACGTGGAGACATGCAGCGCGTATGTTGCCGGTTCGCCTTTCAGCACCAGTGCATCGCCCTGCCGTGCTTTCTCAAAGTCGTCTTTCAGCACGGCGCGTCCGTTGTCGTTAATGCCGCTGACGCGGAAGGCGGTCAGCCCTTCCGTCTTCGTAAAGTCAATGTCTTCCGGAAGCACATAGGTGGCATAGCCAGCAGCCCCGACCGTCACCTCATGGAACGCATCTCCATAGACCAAGAACTCCCAAAGGCTATAGCCGTATCCGCCCGAAGGCGTGATGCCTTGCATGCGTACATAATGGGCTTTGACAGGATCGAATGTGTGCTTGAAGTCGTTGACTTTGCCGTCGCGGATTTCCTTAATGGTGGTGAAGGTGGTTCCGTCGGTGCTCACTTGTAAATCGTAGTCTTTTCCGAAGGCATTCTCCCAGAAGGTATAGATGGTATGGATGAGATAAGTGTCGCCAAGGTCAACGGTCAAAGCCATGCTGTTGTATGTCTCTTGTGCCATTGCTTCCGGCTTGCTGCCAGTTGCCCATCTGGTATTTATATCTCCGTCGACAGCTTTCGAAGGCTCCATGTTGTCATTCTCCTTCAAGTCTGCCGTAGCAGCCTTCCGATAGGCCAGACTCTTCTTTACGTCAGGGATGTCATATTCGTGCACAACGGCATCGTCGGCATCTTCCGGGATGTCCTGTGCTTCTGCTTCAGAGTCGCCATAGACTTGGAATTCACAGATGGCATAGCCATTTCCCATATTGACGGGCTCACGTCCCTGCATGCGTACATAGCGGGCATTGTAGGCGTCGAAGGTATATTCACCGCGTTTGTAGATGGTTCCAGCTTCCTGTACAAAGGTATCGCCAGCAGTTTCGCTTGCCACGGTGAGGAAATGTACGCCGTCGGCACTGAGCTGAATGTCATAAGCCTTGCCAACGCAAACGTCTCGCCACAGGAGAACCACTTTGTTGACTTTGTACCCCTTACCCAGATTCACCGTGAACTGTTGGAGTTTCTTGCCTTCTTCATCAACAGCAAGGAGCGAAGTATTGTTCTCCCAATAGTTGTTGAGCTTTCCGTCGATGGCTTGGAAAGGAACATTGTTGCCAAGCGTCGTCGTTGCGTCGGCGTGTTTATAAAGTGCGAGGTTCGTTTCTGGTGTATAGACCTCGGGAACGGGGTACTCTGTAATGGTATTATCATAGTTGATGATGCCCGTCGTTGCATTTTCGATATTGTCTACACGCCCCATCACCCACTCCCGAAGGTGGGCAACGGCTCCGTCGTAGGACTCTTTTTCACCGTCAGCAATGCCATTGCCGAATCCCCAACGCTTGAAATTCAGGTTGGCAGACTGTGCATATTCCTCTTTCTTGTCATCAATCCATGCCGCAAGGCTTTCCTTGCTGATGTTGTCGCCGTCCTTATTGCGCAGATAACTCCACAGTTGGTTGACTTCTTCCTTGTATTTCGAGTTGTCATTGCTGATGTTTTCACGGGTAATCCATCTTACGAAGGCAGCGGAAGTACCTGTGGAGTTTCCTTTCGTAAAGCTGGAATTATCATAGATGGCATCATATCCGCCATTGCCGAAAGCCTTATCGTGATCCCAGACGCAGGCTGCATAGATATGCGGATCATTGCGACGCTTCACCGTATGAATGCTGGTGGCTGCATCACCGTTGCCGACAATTTCCTCTACGATGGCATAACGGTACCAAGAATCGGCATCAAAGTAGCCACGCCATCCATCGATGATATCCAGACGGGTTGGCGTATTCTGGTCAACAGCCTTGTAGGCATCAGCCCAGTATTGCTTAATGTAGTTGTATTGTTCGGGAACGGTAGGTCCGGGAGCCTCTGTTGTTCCCTCCAAGTCTGGCGACTTGATGGTTACGGGGAAACCATTGGGGATTTCAAACCAGCATCCTGCAGCCTCTTGGCTTGCATAATAGTCGATTTCGCAATGATAGGCACCCGTGATTTCTGGCTCACGCAGGTCTGTCGGCTCCAGTTCGTCACCCTCGATGCGTTTCTTGGCCAGCTCAACCAGGTCGCAGAACTGGTAAGTTCCTTTGTATTCCCCATTGTAAACGAGGTCTACATTCTGGCAATAGGGTGTGTAAGGCATGCCTACGCGACGGGAAATCTCGAATGCCAGGGCGTTGCGCATCAGCGTGTTGTCGGGCCCGCTGTTGATGAGTGTCCATTTCTTCTTGTTTGCCTTCGCATCCATAGGTTTCTGCTTGTCCGTGAACTTGATACGCATGGGCTTCTTGTGATACATCCTCGAGTTGTTTCCGCGTTCGCGGGTTGTTCCTGCGGCTGTCAGGTTCAAGACGTTACCTTTGATGAAGATGACATTACTCGGAATGTCTTCTTCCTTGTCATAAGCCTGCGGAACAAGCCACGGGCTCGAAGAATCCTCTGGCGTGGTGTTGACGACCACCGTCGGAAGATTGGTCAACTGCGGATAATGGGTGTCATCGCCCTCTCCTTCCGTACCATAGAAAGCGATTTCACTGACCTTGCATCGCAGTTCCGATACGGCATCGCGGACGGAAGAGCCTACGAAGCGTACATAACGGAATCCTTTAGAGCAGTTGATGTTGGCCTCATATTCTCCGCTGGTGTTCTCGCTGGCTATTATATAGAGCGGGACGGCATCGGTGAAATCGGCATTATTGGCTCCTTGGAAAATGCCTAACACGGCCATGCCTGTTGCATCGGCTGGAGTCTTTAGTTGTATTTGGGTGATGACATGTGGGGTTCCGAAGTCCAAACCAACATAAGGAATCCAGTTGTTGCGGAAGGAGTTATTTTCGCCTTTCTTCTTTTGGACATCAGTCAGTTGGTTGGATGACTCAAAATAAGTATCTGCCTTTCCGTCAAAAGCATTCAAATACGAATGGTTGTTGACTGACGGTGAGCCGATGGGTGTTCCTGAAAGTTTTGACTGTGCGAATACAGGCAAGACAGCCATGGAAGCACATACGAATAAGGATCTT
>CAMHEA010000142.1 GCA_946184025.1 uncultured Prevotella sp. | reverse complement strand
CAAAGACCAGTTCCGGCAAGCTGTGTTTACGGCTGCGGCACAGACGGGGCGCAAGGTGCGCATTCTCCATCAGCTCCATCAGCCCGCCGACCATCCCGTCAACATATACCATCCCGAAGGCGAATATCTCAAAGGGCTTGTTCTCTATGTTGAGTGACATCCATAGATTCCCAACTCCATCATGTTGAAAGAAGTTAGCACATTCATCGCGGCCCATTGTCTGCTGTCCCCAACGGAGAAATATCTCGTGGCTCTGTCTGGCGGAGCTGACAGCGTGGCTCTGCTGACGGTCCTTTGCGAATTGGGCTACCATGTGGAGGCCGTCCATTGCAACTTCCATCTGCGTGGAGCGGAGTCAGACCGGGATGAAGCCTTCTGTCAGGCCTTATGTCATCAGAGGCAGATACCCTTCCACCAAGTTCATTTTGACACAAAAGCCTATGCGCAGCTTCATCGGGTCAGCATTGAGATGGCTGCGCGTGAACTGCGCTACCGCTATTTTGAACAGCTTCGCAAGGACATCGGGGCTGCGGGTATTTGTGTGGCGCATCACCGTGATGATAGTGTGGAGACCATTCTGATGAATCTCGTGCGTGGTACGGGCATCAATGGACTGACAGGCATCGCTCCTCGAAATGGCTATGTCCTTCGGCCGTTGCTTTGTGTCAGTCGTGAAGCCATCGAATGTTTCTTAAACGAGCGCGGACAGACCTACGTCACGGACAGCACGAATAGACTCGACGATGTCGTGCGTAACAAAATCCGTTTGAAAGTCTTGCCTCTGTTGCGCGACATCAATCCTGCGGTGCAGGAAAACATAATGCGGACGGCTCGGCATCTTGCTGAAGCGCAAAAAGTATTGGATGATGCGACAGCAAAGGTGTTGTCGGAAGCATCTGCAGACAACACCATCGACCAGCAACACCTTTTCCAAGCACCTTCGATGGAATTCTTCCTTTTCCAGAAACTTTCTCCACTGGGTTTTACACCGGCTCAGATTGAGCAGGTGTCGGCTTGGTTGGAGCTTAGGAAGCGTGGAGAAAGGGTGCCATCGGGGAAGATATGGAGGTCGGCAACCCATCAGCTGTTGCTCGATCGGACGGGACTGGTCATTGAACAGCAGAAAGATGACCCGTTCAAACCTTTAATTATCCCCGAGCCTGGGACGTATCTTTGTCATGGATGGGGCAAGATTCGCGTGGCAGAAAAGGAGGTTGACAATTCTTTTAGTATTCCAAGAGAGAAAAATTATATTTCATTGGATTCCAGAGAAATATCTTTTCCTATAAAAATACGGATGACCCAGTCTGGTGACCGGTTCTTTCCCTTGGGCATGAATGGCTCAAAACTGGTTAGCGACTATCTCACCGATATCAAGAAAACGCTTTTTGAGAAGCAGCGTCAACCCGTTCTCCTTAACGGGAATGGCGACATTCTCTGGGTTGTCGGAGAACGCCCGGACCATCGCTATAGGATAACGGACGACACCGTTCGTGTATTGATCGTGGAATACATACCTGAAAATCAATCAGAACCCATGTAGAAAAGGAAAAATAGAAGTATGAAAAGAAAACTGCTGATGGTTGCCTTTGCCTTGACGACGGCATTGACAATCTTTGCACAAGACACTCCCAATGGCCGGCAAGCCCGGAAGATATTTGACCAAACCTATCAAATGGTGTTCGGGCCACAAGGATCCACCCTCCATTATGCCGTGAATCTCATCGGCCTGTACAAGACACAGGGCATTATCTGGTATAAAGGAAAGAAGAGCAAGTTTGTCGAACCACGCTATGATGCTTGGAACGACGGCGTTTCTTATACACGTGTGGACAAAAAGAAGAAAACGGTTGCCGTTTATGGGGCTAATGATCCTGAACGTGATAAATATGCCAGTAAGTTCAAGTTTGATCCGGAGAACTTCACTTATCATATTGCCGACGACGGCGACTGCTATCTGCTGACGCTGAAGGCCAAGAAGAAGATCAAAGGTGTCTCAGAGGTGAGTGCATGGATAGACAAGCATACGCGCTATCCGAAGAATGTGAAGGTGAAGGTGGCCCTCTTCTCGGCTCATATCAAGATTTCCAACTTTAAGAGTGGGGGCATCAGCGACGACATCTTTGTGTTTCCTGCTCAGCAATATAAATCGTATAAAGTGCAAAACAACAAGAAAGGCCGCCGGTAGGAGGCCTTTCTGTTTTTCAGCGGGGAGCGGATGGAGAGTAATTTACCCTATGTTGGTTGATAATATAGGGTATATTACAGTGCAATATAGGGCATATTGCTCCGTAATATAGGCTATTTTGCTTTTCAGTAGGAACTTACCTGAAGGCTTTCCGTATTCAGTTTGCCCTACTGGCAGACTTCAGCGGAGTTTACCCGTGTTGCTGTTGGAGGAATTCTTCTGCTTTTCGAAGGTCTTCCGGGGTGTCAATGCCGACGGTTTCCACGTCTGTGCGTCCCACTTTGATGCGAAAGCCGTGTTGCAGCCAGCGCAGCTGTTCCAGGCTCTCGGCGATTTCAAGCGACGACTGAGGCAGCTGGGTGAGTCTACGGAGCACGTCGGTGCGGTAGGCATAGAGTCCCAAGTGCTTCAGGAACGGATAGCTGGCCAGCCACTCTTTCTCCTCCTTGCCACGGATGAAGGGGATGGGGGAGCGTGAGAAGTACATGGCATAATCGTTCATGTCGAGGACGATCTTTGGCGAATTAGGATTCTTGACTGCTTCGATGCTTTCAAATGGTTTGCCGAGGGTGGCAATTTGTGTGGAAGGATCGTCGAAGCAGTGCATCACGGTCTCTATCTGCGACGGATGGATAAAAGGTTCGTCTCCTTGGATGTTGATCACGACATCAGGTGGGGTATGCCCTTGAGCTACAATCGTGTCCAGTGCCTCGCAAATACGGTCGGTTCCGCTCTTGTGGTCGGATCGGGTCATCACAGCTTGAGCTCCGAACGCTGTCACAGTATCTCGGATGCGCTCGTCGTCAGTGGCCACATAGACTTCGGTGAGCACCTTTGAGACTTGTTCCACGACTCTCTGGATGACCGTCTTTCCACCTAAAACGGCCAGCGGCTTGCCCGGAAAACGCGTGGATGCATAACGGGCGGGGATGATGGCAATGTATTTCATATCGCAAATTCGTAAGAAGGCAGGTCTGGCTGCCTGTCAGATTATTTTGCAAAGATATACAAAAAATTCCTAAACAGTTTTGCCGTCTCCGTTTTTTTTCCTAATTTTGGAGGTTGAAACCAATAAGATTTGAATTGTGAAGATAAAATATGTATCGATTATATTTGCTTTCCTGCCGTTGCTTGCCTGTGCTCAGAAGATAACACTGGGCTCGTGTGTGACCAAGGACGGAGGGCAGTATAAGGGCGAAATGGTAGGCAGCAAGCCTAACGGAAAGGGCAGTTGCGTGTACAAGAATGGCGATACCTATGAAGGTGAATACAAGAAAGGTGTGCGCGACGGCTATGGTGTCTACACTTTCTCGGATGGAGAAAAGTACGAAGGACAATGGTTCAAGAACCAGCAACACGGAACGGGAACGTTCTATTTTATGAATAACAATAAGTATGTCGGCCTTTGGTATCGCGACTATCAGGAAGGCGAAGGGACGATGTACTATTACAATGGTGATGTGTATGTCGGAGGCTGGCACGAGGACAAACGCAACGGCAAGGGAAAATATACCTTTGCCGGCGGAGCTTATTATGAAGGTTCGTGGCAGAACGACATGAAGAATGGACAGGGACGCTTTGATTGGGGCGACGGGTCTTCCTATGACGGCGACTGGTCGGAAAACAAGAAGGAAGGACGCGGAACCTATGTCTATTCTGATGGTGCCAAATATGTTGGCGAATGGAAAAACGACCTCCAGAACGGGAAAGGAATCTATACATTTGCCGATGGCGATGTCTATGAAGGTGACTATCTGAATGGTGAACGGACTGGACAAGGCATCTTCCGCTATAAGAATGGTGACCGCTATAATGGACACTTCTTGAAAGGAGACAAGTCGGGCATGGGTACGATGACGTGGAAGAACGGTGATATCTATGTCGGGTACTGGGAAAAGGACAAGCAGAACGGCCAAGGGAAGCTTACCAAAAAGAACCAGGACGTGTTTGAAGGACAATTCAAGGACGGAGAAGTGGAAGGCTTGGTAGTCATACACTATGCCGACGGAAGCAAGTTCCGTGGAGACTATCACAATGGCCGTCGAAA
>CAMHEA010000141.1 GCA_946184025.1 uncultured Prevotella sp. | reverse complement strand
GAGGACGCACTCAACTCACCCCTGCTCAACGACAACGACATCTACAACTCCAAGAAAATCCTACTCTCCATCGCCTTCTCCAACGACAAAGGCGAAAGCCAGACGCTCACCATGGACGAGATGAACGATGTCAATGACTTCATGGACCGTTTCGGCAGCGGATTCGAACTCAAATGGGGACTTGCCGTAGACCCCGAACTCGGAAAGAAAGTCAAGGTAACCATCCTTGCCACCGGTTTCGGCATCGACGATGTAGACGGAATGAGCAACCACCTCAAGAAACACACCGAGGAAGAAGCACTGCGCATTGCCGAAGAGGAAGAACGCGCCGCCGAACGGCTCGACCGGCGCAACCGCTACTATGGCAAAGACTCTAACAACATGCAGTACAAACGCCGTCCGCAGATTTTCCGATTCCGTCCCGAAGACCTCGACAACGAGGATGTCATCCTTGCCGTGGAGAACACGCCGACCTATAAGCGAACCAAGCAGATGCTCAAAGACATCCAAGCCATCAGCACCGGCACCAACCAAAGCGACAACGAAGCACCCAAGGATGCCATCGAAGGAGTCATCAGCTTCGTCTGACGGCATGGACAGCCTACGGCAAAAAACGTCCATCACCTATTTAATATAATATACAATAAGCATCATACGCAATATGACACTGTTCGATCAAGTAAACGAAGACATCAAAGCGGCCATGAAAGCCCGCGACAAAGTGCGTCTGGAAACCCTGCGCAACATCAAGAAAGTATTCCTCGAAGCAAAGACGGCACCGGGAGCCAACGACGAACTCTCCGATGAAGCAGCCCTGAAAATCATCCAGAAACTTGCCAAGCAAGGCAAGGAGACGGCACAGACCTATATCGCCAACAGCCGACAAGATCTGGCCGATGACGAACTGGCACAAGTAGCCGTCCTTGAAGAATACCTGCCCAAACCCCTCACCGAGGCTGAGATTGAAGCCAGTCTGCGCGACATCATCGCACAGACTGGGGCCACGGGAATGAAAGACATGGGGCGCGTCATGGGACAAGCCACCAAGCAGATGGCTGGCAAAGCAGAAGGCGGCACCATCTCGGCCATCGTCAAGCGGCTCCTCGCCTGACCTCCTCCAGCCCGTTATACTCCGGACAAGTTCTTCTCTCCGCAATCAAATTCAGGAAGGAGAGAAGCCAACAATAGTCAATCCCTTTCCTTTTTTGAGGAAAGGGATTGTTCATTTCCAACAGAGCTGTCTTACAGAAACCACGCAAACGCAGTCCTCACACGCCACGCTACCGCAGTAGTCCGCCCGATCAGGAGGGTCAGCGGTGCCGGCCGGAACGACAGGCGAGCTATGGATATTTTCCGAAAAAGCCACAGCCATTTTTCAAAAGTGCCACAGTCGCGACAATTTTTAATTTATTTTTTTAAGAATTAATAAATTATTTTTTGAGAAAAAATAAATTAAAAATTCTCACGGGTAAAGCCATTTCGGCAAACTACTGTATATCAGCGGGTTAGCGAACATAATAGGTTGCGGTCCTATTGGCCTGTCTTTCTTGATGTAAGCATGAGCCGCTCAAAGGTCAGGCGAAGAGTTCTTTCACAACAGCAAAGGAGTGCAACTCGGGCATCTGCGGCAGATGCAGCCGGTAATAGAGCAGCACCAGCTCCGTGATGCGGTTGCGCTCATGGTGCGACAGGTGGAAGAGGTGCATCGACTCAAAGCCCATGCGCAACAGCGTGACAATGCGTCCGGCCTCAACGGGTTGCAGAAAATCGGGATGCAAAGGTGCCGAGAGGGTGAACGAGGCATTGCGCAGGTCGAAGAAGCATCCCTCCTGATAGTCGTCGACATTAGGCCAGAAGCCGATGAAGCGCGACAAGCGCATCATAAAGACGAGATGGAAATTGGCATAGGATGCACTGGCAGCATCCAGCCACATCAGCCCCGTCTCGATGTATTGGAACAAGGGGGCATTCTGCTGTTCCTCACGCGTACAATAATATAAGAACTCTGCCAGAAACAGCACCACGGACAGCTTGACGGGATCGAACGGAATGCTGCCGTAAGGCACCGACAGCCGCACTTCGCGCAGATGCTGCAGCTGGGAGCGTTGCCGGTAGTCAAACTCCAGCTCCAGCAGGGTCATCGGTTGGAAGAACTGCTTCTTCATCCCGCCCTTCTTCGGATTCTTGGGTATGCGCACCAGGAACGACAACCTGCCGTTCGACTCAGTGAACAGGTCGACGATCATCGACGCGTCACCATATTTGAGGGTGCGCAACACTACAGCGCGTGTCTTCTGCAACATCTTCTTTTCAATCGCAAGACCTCCTGAAAAAGCAAGGCTCTTACTGCTGCAAAAGTACAAAAACACACCGTTTTACGAAAATTATTCAAGAAAAATTTGGCAATATGAAAGGAAATGCCTACCTTTGCACCCGCTTAACAACCCTATTGGGTTTAAGCACAGCTTCGAGCAAGCATTTCCGGTCCCTTCGTCTATCGGCTAGGACGAGAGATTTTCATTCTCTAAAGAGGAGTTCGACTCTCCTAGGGACTACAAAGACAGGAATCCGCCATCTGCGCAGCGATGCGCTACCAGCTGAAACTGGGAAAAAGGTGACGGAGAATTTTGTGAAAAGACGGCACGTCCGAGTCACTGCATTCGCCCAGGGCAGCCACAAGCGCAAGACCCACAGGCTTCCTGAATCATCGTTCAACAATCAAAACAATTAAACATTACCAACAATGGCAAATCACAAATCATCATTGAAGAGAATCCGTCAGACCAAGACGAGAAACGAACGTAACCGCTACTACGGCAAGACGATGCGCAACGCTGTACGCAAACTGCGTGCAACGACCGACAAGGAAGAGGCCGTCAAGATGTATCCGGCTGTCCAGAAGATGCTGGACAAGCTGGCTAAGACCAACCTCATCCACAAGAACAAGGCTGCCAACCTCAAGTCCAGCCTCTGTGCACACATCGCCAAGCTCGGCTAAGCACATCATCTACACAGATACAGAAAGGCTACGACCCATCAGGTCGTGGCCTTTTCTTTTTGCCCCGGGCTCCGTTTCCCAGCCACCGGCAATCCACGAAAGAGGGCGGAACGGACAGACCAGTGCAGGAAAGGTATTTTAATGCGCTTGTGCTTCACAATTTTTAGCAACTGAAAATTTCCGTATCTGCTGGATTTTTCGTATCTTTGCACGTTACATATACGATTATAACAAAATGGCAGACAATCAGAACAACCAGAATAACTATTCAGCCAGCAACATTCAGGTGCTGGAAGGACTGGAGGCTGTGCGCAAACGCCCGGCCATGTACATCGGCGACATCAGCGAAAAAGGACTCCACCACCTCGTCAACGAGACCGTGGACAACTCCATCGACGAAGCCATGGCAGGCTACTGCACCGACATCGAGGTGACCATCAACGAGGACAACTCCATCACCGTGGAAGACAACGGCCGCGGTATTCCCGTTGACGAGCATGAGAAACTGCACAAGAGCGCACTGGAGGTTGTCATGACCGTGCTTCACGCAGGCGGAAAGTTCGACAAAGGTTCCTACAAAGTCAGCGGCGGACTCCACGGCGTGGGTGTCTCCTGCGTCAACGCCCTGTCGACACGCATGATGTCGCAGGTCTACCGTGACGGAAAAATCTATCAGCAGGAGTACGAACGCGGCGTGCCCCTCTATCCCGTGAAGGTTATCGGAAGCACCGACAAGCGCGGAACGCGCCAGCAGTTCTGGCCCGACGGAACCATCTTCACCACTACCGTCTATCAGTGGGACATCGTGGCACGCCGCATGCGCGAGCTGGCCTTCCTCAACGCCGGCATCAAAATCACACTGCGCGACCTGCGTCCCGACGAAGAAGGCAAGACCCGCGAGGAAGTGTTCCACGCCAAAGACGGTTTGAAAGAGTTCGTGCGCTATGTCGACCGTCACCGCACCCACCTCTTCGACGATGAAATCTATCTCAAGACCGAGAAGCAGGGCATCCCCATCGAGGTAGCCATCATGTATAACACCGACTATTCGGAGAACATTCATTCCTACGTCAACAATATCAACACCATAGAGGGAGGTACCCACCTCACCGGTTTCCGCACCGCCCTGACCCGCGTATTGAAAGACTACGCCTATAATGACACACAGATTGCCAAGCAAATAGAGAAGGCCAAAATAGAGATTGCAGGCGAAGACTTCCGCGAAGGACTCACCGCCGTGATTTCCATCAAGGTGGCCGAACCCCAGTTTGAAGGTCAGACGAAGACCAAGCTCGGCAACAGCGAAGTGGCTGGAGCCGTGCAGCAGGCCGT
>CAMHEA010000140.1 GCA_946184025.1 uncultured Prevotella sp. | reverse complement strand
GCATGGTTGTGGGTAGCAGGAGTTCTTCATGTATGTGCCCAGGACGTCAACTTGTCACTGAAGATGGATGCTGACAGCTGGCTGGTGGCGCATCAGCCCATCCTGCTGGTGGACTACCTGTCCGGCAGCGCGTTCGGCCCGTCTCTTGCAACGCCTGCCATGACAGAGGAAACGATGCCTTCGTCCATCCTGGTTGTCCAGCCATTGCGGCCTAAGCCGGTGAGTCTGGAACCTTTCCGATGCGGTCCCTATGCCGTACCTGACCCGCTGCCGTTGTTCATCTTGCCCGATCCGGAGTATAGCTCCTTTGGCAACGCATTGTTCTGTAGCTTCATTGAAGGAATTGCCGCCAGCTTTTTCGACTGCGGCGATACTACGACAGACATCTTCGGAATGTTCTCCAAAAAGAAAAAATCGAGGAAAAGAAAATAGAATAAGGAAGAAATCTATGTTGGAAGTAAGAAACCTGCATGCTTCAATAGCAGGCAAAGAGATACTAAAAGGCGTGAACCTCACCATCCGCGACGGTGAGACTCACGCCATCATGGGACCGAACGGGTCCGGAAAGTCCACGTTGAGTGCCGTCCTCGTAGGCAATCCGCTCTACGAAGTGACGGAAGGTGAAGCATGGTTCAACGGCAAGAACCTGCTGGAAATGAAACCGGAGGACCGTGCCCATGAGGGTTTGTTCCTCTCGTTCCAGTATCCCGTGGAGATACCAGGGGTGTCAATGACCAACTTCCTCAAGGCTGCCGTCAACGAAAAGAGGAAGTATCAGGGGCTGCCGGAGATGAAAGCCGGCGAATTTATCAAACTGATGAATGAGAAGCGTGCCTTTGTGGCACTCGACTCGAAGTTCACCCGACGCAGTGTGAACGAAGGTTTCAGCGGAGGAGAAAAGAAACGCAACGAAATCTTCCAAATGGCAATGCTCGAACCGAAACTGGCCATCCTCGACGAAACGGATTCCGGACTTGACGTGGACGCGATGCGCATCGTCGCCGAGGGGGTCAACAGACTGCGTACACCCGAAAACAGCCGCATTGTCATTACACACTATGACCGTCTGTTGGAGATGATACGCCCGGATGTGGTTCATGTGCTCTACCAAGGGCGCATCGTAAAGACTGCCGGAGCCGAGTTGGCACAGGAAATACAAACGCGTGGATACGACTGGATCAAAGCCGAGGCCGATGAATAGCGAAGAACAATACATCAGACTCTACGAACAGGCTCGGGAGATGATCTTCCGCCATTCGTCGGACGTACAGAACGCTGTGCGCGATGCTGCTTTTGAGACATTCAAAAGCCTCGGATTTCCGCAGCGGAAGCTCGTTGAACGCTACAAATACACTGACATACCCTCGCTCTTTGCCCCCGACTATGGACTAAACCTCAACCGGCTGGACATTCCGGTAAACCCTTACGATGCTTTCAAGTGTGATGTGCCCAACCTGAGTACGTTGCTCTACTTCGTAGTCAATGATCTTTTCTACGACCGGAGCTTGCCGAAGGTGGAACTGCCCGAAGGTATGTTCGTGGGTTCGCTTCGGCAGATGGCCACGGAGCGTCCTGAGTTGGTGAAGCGTTACTATGCCACACTCTCCGGGGGCGATGCCGACGGCGTGACGGCACTCAACACGATGCTGGCGCAAGACGGACTGATGGTGTATGTGCCCCGTGGTGTGCGCAGTGAGCGTACCGTGCAGGTGATTAACATCCTGCGGTCCGACGTTGACTTAATGGTCAACCGTCGGGTGTTGGTCGTTGTGGAGGACGGTGCGGCCGCCAAGCTGCTGTTCTGCGACCATACGGCCGACGACCGAGCCTTCCTGGCCACTCAGGTGACCGAGGCTGTCGTTGGAGTAGGCTCCCGGCTGGACCTGTACTGCCTCGAAGAGACGCATGCGAAGAATGTCCGCGTGAGCAATGTCTATGTCTCACAGGAAAAGGACAGCGTAGTGAACCACCATGTCATTACGCTCCACAACGGAATCACCCGCAACAAACTCGACCTGACTTTTAACGGTGAGGGAGCCGAGTGTTTCTGCAACGGCTGTGTCATTGCAGACAAGGCTCAGCAGGTGGACAACAATACGCTCATTGATCATCGGGCAGGTCACTGCACCAGCCATGAACTCTATAAATATGTGCTCGGCGAACAGGCTACGGGAGCTTTTGCCGGCCGTGTGCTGGTGCGTCAGGATGCGCAGAAGACCGACAGTGAGATGCGTAACCAGAATCTTTGTACGACCAAGCAAGCCCGCATGTATACTCAGCCGATGCTGGAAATCTATGCTGACGATGTGAAGTGCTCGCATGGAAGTACCGTAGGTCAGCTCAATGATGCTGCACTTTTCTATATGCGGCAGCGTGGTATCAGTGAGCAGGAGGCGCGCCTGTTGCTGGAGTCGGCCTTCATCAACGAGGTGATCGACCAGATTACGCTCGAGCCGTTGCGTGACCGACTACGCTATCTGGTAGAAAAGCGTTTCCGCGGAGAACTAAGTAAGTGTGAGGGATGTAAGTTATGCCGATAGTGGATAACCAATAAAAGATGAAAAATAAATAGAACAGGACGGAACGGGGCGCTGTGCCCTGACGAAACTGTTCAAAAACGAAGACGAACATGTTTGACGTGACAACCATACGAAAGGACTTCCCGATACTGGCGAGGACGGTTTACGACCGCCCGCTGGTCTATCTGGACAACGGCGCAACCACACAGAAGCCGCTGTGTGTGCTTGATGCCATGCGCGAGGAGTATCTCAACGTGAACGCCAACGTACATCGCGGTGTGCACTACCTTTCGCAGCAGGCTACGGAGCTCCACGAAGCTGCCCGCGAGAAGGTTCGAAGCTTCATTAATGCAGCCAAGACGGAGGAGATTATCTTTACACGCGGCACCACGGAAAGCATGAATCTCGTGGCTGCATCCTTTTGTGAGGCTTTTTGTGAAGCCGGCGACGAGGTTGTCATCACCGAAATGGAGCATCACAGCAACATCGTTCCCTGGCAGTTGCAGGCCGCCAAACGCGGCATTGAGCTCCGCGTGGTGCCCGTTACCGATGCGGGAGAACTGCAAATGGATGTGTTGGAACGCTTGCTGAACGAGAAGACGCGTCTGGTGAGCGTTGCCCATGTGAGCAATGTGCTGGGAACCGTCAATCCCGTGGCTGAAATTATCCGAAAAGCCCATGCCCACGGTGTGCCGGTGTTGGTTGACGGCGCACAGAGTGCCCCTCACTTTGCCATCGACGTGCAGGCTCTTGACTGCGATTTCTATGCCTTCAGCGGCCACAAGATGTATGGTCCGACGGGCATTGGGGTGCTCTATGGCAAGGAAGAGTGGCTCGACCGCATGCCGCCCTACCAAGGTGGCGGCGAGATGATTGAATCGGTGAGCTTCGAGAAGACCGTTTTCCAGGGATTGCCGTTTAAGTTTGAGGCAGGAACGCCCGACTATGTGGCTACTCACGGGCTGGCTACGGCCATCGACTATATCCGTTCCATCGGCTTTGAGGCCATTGAGGCCCACGAGCGCGACCTGACCCGCTATTGCATGGAGCAGCTTTCGTCCATTGAAGGTATGCGTATCTTCGGACCTGAGGGTGACCATCACGATGCCGTCGTGAGCTTCCTCGTCGGAGACATTCACCACATGGACATGGGAACGCTGCTGGATCGGCTGGGCATTGCCGTGCGCACGGGGCACCACTGCGCCCAGCCTTTGATGCAACGGATGGATGTGCTCGGCACCGTTCGGGCTTCCTTTGCCCTGTATAATACCCGTGAGGATGTCGATGCCTTGGTCGACGGCGTGCGTCGGGTAGCCCGGATGTTCTGAGTGTGGGCTTCGGCCGTTGTATTGCCTCCTACAATGCCTGCTTGCAGGCCTTCAGTGCAAGTACCAACCATGTGCAGAACGCCACGCGCAACAGCAGGGGACACTCCGTCGGGAGTACGGCCAAGATGAAAGCCACCTGTGCCTGTATGATGAGTCGCGTCTGATGCGAATCCAGTTCTCTTTCCAGACATCTTGAGAAATAGTTGCGTAGCAGTTCTTCTGGCATCCTCAGGATGCTGGTGAGGCGTGTAGCGATACCGTTCAGCATGGCAGGCTTGCCCATGGCAGCCATGAAAAGTTCCTTTTGTCCGATGGTCATGTTCATTTTCTTGTTCATCATGATATAGCTCCTTTTTGTTTTGATTTCTTTTTTCAGTGTGCAAAGGTAGCCGTACCTTGTGCAATGGATGTTCACTCCAAGTCCTTTTCCGTTAAATAAACAAGAATTTAACACAAATTAAGGTGTCGGCAGCTTCACCTTATATGATAGATGGCTTCACCCACTACCATTGTTATAGGAAAAAGGGGGCGGAAAGGCATGGGGTCTGTGCCTTGACACGGAGACATCAGGCTGCTGAAAAAACGGCCAAAGAGCCTCACTCGCAACCCTCTGATGCTCAGTGACTTACCGAACGGGCTTTAGTGGTGAGAATTTTTAATTTATTTTTTCAGAATTAATAATT
>CAMHEA010000139.1 GCA_946184025.1 uncultured Prevotella sp. | reverse complement strand
GCCATCCGACACATACAGGACGATCTGGTGAAACAGATTGAATTCTTTAACGAACTGGGCGATACCACTAAGGCTCAGCGGATTAAGGAACGTGTGGAATATGATATTGAGATGATCAAGGAGCTTGGCCATTGCAGTGGCATCGAGAACTATTCCAGGTATTTTGACGGTCGTGAAGCCGGACAACGCCCCTACTGTCTACTCGACTTTTTCCCGGAGGACTTCTTGCTTGTGATTGACGAAAGCCACGTGTCCGTTCCGCAGATATCAGCAATGTACGGCGGTGACCGCGCCCGTAAGACCAACTTGGTGGAATACGGTTTCCGCCTGCCCGCCGCCTTCGACAACCGTCCGCTCCGATTTGAGGAATTTGAGAGTCTGGTTCCACAGACCATCTATGTGAGTGCGACGCCCGCTGATTATGAGTTGGCTAAATCAGAAGGCGTGGTTGTCGAACAGGTCATCCGTCCGACCGGCCTGCTGGACCCGGTTATCGAGATACGTCCTACCGAGAATCAGGTAGACGACCTGATGGACGAGATACTCACCCGCAGCCATCGCAATGAGCGTGTGTTAGTGACGACATTGACCAAACGCATGGCAGAAGAACTGACGGAATATCTGCTCAACAACGGCATCAAAGCCAATTACATCCATAGTGACGTGGCTACGTTGGACCGTGTAAAAATCATGACAGATTTAAGGTCTGGTGCTTTCGACGTCCTGGTTGGCGTAAACCTGCTCCGTGAAGGCCTCGACTTGCCGGAAGTGTCGCTCGTAGCCATTCTTGATGCCGACAAGGAAGGTTTCCTCCGCTCTCATCGTTCACTCACGCAAACAGCTGGCCGTGCAGCACGAAACGTCAATGGAAAGGTCATTATGTATGCCGATACCATCACGCAAAGCATGCAACTCACCATCGACGAGACGGCACGTCGCCGAAACAAGCAGCTGAAATACAACGAAGAGCATCACATCACACCTCAGCAGATTGTGAAAAGTATTAACAAAGGAGGACTTGCGGGCAGAACCCAGACGGAAGAATCCGCAGAAAAGACCGTCGGATTGCAATACAAGCCATACATCGAACCCGACAGTCTGGCAATGGCGGCAGATCCGATATTGGCCAAGATGTCAAAGGAACAATTGCGGAAGAGTATTGAGAACACGACAGCCCTGATGAAGGAGGCAGCCAAAAAACTCGATTTCATACAGGCAGCCCAATATCGCGATGAGATTATCAGGCTGACGGAACTGCTTGAAAGCGAAAAATAAAGTTAATAAACCAACATTTTTAAGGCCACCTTGCCCACTCTTCAAGGAAAATCACTACCTTTGCACAATAAAACCGCGAATATGAAAAAGTTAATTGCAATCATGCTGTTGGCATTGCCGATGGCTGCCATCGCCCAGAATGTATGGGAAAAGCCGAAGGAAGACGTCGTAGAAAAGAAGGCTGAAAAGGAAAAGAAGCCCAACAAAGACGAGAAATACCTTCGTGGAGCAGTGCCAGTTGTCGATGGACAGGTACAATGGACGCTTGACGTGGACGTTCCCGGAAAAAGTGCCCAGGAGATATATGACAAGATGCTGCAGACGCTGACCGACCTTACCAAAAGTGAGGGACAGTTGGAAGGCAGCGGCGTGACACTTGTCAACAAGCAAGACCATATTATTGTAGCCAATGTGAGGGAATGGCTGTTGTTCACGGCCAATTTCATTTCGTTGGACCGTACGAAATTCCACTACACACTCATCGCCAACTGTACCGACGGCCATCTCAACATGACGATGGGCCGCATCTCATACAGATACGACGAAGAGCGCCTGAAGCAAGTGTACAAGGCCGAGGAATGGATTACCGACGAATATGCCGTCAACAAGAAGAACACCAAGCTCTACCCTGTCTCTGCCAAGTTCCGCAGAAAGACCATCGACCGCAAGGATCAGATTTTCGAAACCATCAGAAACGTATTAAAAGATTAATTTAGATTTTGGATAACTCAACGATTTACCGTCGTCGCCGCGGTGAAGATGAAGACAATGGCGAAGACAAGTACCGTATGCTTCGGCAGATTCTCAACATTCTCTTTATGCTGGGAGCCGTCATCGGTGTGATTGTCTATTTCTATTATGGCCGCGATTTAGGAACCATCATCATTCTTGTTTCAATGGCATTCAAACTGGCTGAATGCGTATTCAGACTGATTAAATGAGAAAAATCCTGTTATCGCTGCTTTTTGCCTCTTTTGCGCTGCCGTTCTTTGCTCAGGGATTCAACCAGATAGATGAGAACGGCACCTATACCAGTTCTGAAGACCTCCTTAAAAAGGACACCCTCAAAGAGCACCATGAGGCTCCGAGGGGATTCTATGTATGGACGGTAGACAGCCGGTTTGGCGACCGCAGGCCTGCCGAGCCCGACACCCTTCAGCACATGTATATGAACACCATCTTCAACGAAGGCAAATACGGCGAATACAACACGCTTGGAAACCTTGGCTCTCCGCGTTTGAACCGAATATTCATCGACCGCCCTCAGACGGAACAGTTTTTCTTCACACAACCCTACGACTTCTTCAACACGCCAGTTGATCAGTTCCATTTCACCAACACATTATCCCCCATCACCAACCTGACCTATCAGGAATGTGGTGACAAGAATAACGGTGAAGACCATCTCAAGGCGCTGTTCGCCGTGAATGCCGGCAAGAGACTGGGCTTGGGATTCAAGTTCAACTATATCTATGCCCGCGGCTATTACCACAGCCAAAGTGCGGCACACTTCAACTACACTTTGTTCGGTTCCTACCTCGGCGACCGTTATGAGGCACACCTGCTGATGGGCACAAACCATCAGAAGATGGCTGAAAACGGCGGTATCACCCAAGACAACTACATTGAGCACCCGGAAATATACCGTGACGTCTTCGATGCCAATGAGATTCCGACGGTGTTGTCAAGCAACTGGAACCGCAACGACCATCACCACATCTTCTTCACCCACCGCTACAATATCGGCTTCAACCGCAAGATTCCGATGACGCCCGAGGAGATCAAGGCTAAGAAGTTCGCCATGGAAAGCCAGAAGGAGAAAGACGAGAAAGAAGAACTAAAGAAAGCCCGCAAGGAAGCCGAGAAACGCGGCATCGACTTTGATGAGGAAGAGTACAAGCGCAGCAAGGGCGTCAGCTACGGCGGCCGTCCCGACGGTGCCAAGACGGTAGGCAAAGAACCCGAAAAGGCTGAAGCCGGCGATGAAGGCGAAGGCCGCATCAAGGTGGAAGGCCAGGCTGCCCTTGACAGTCTGATGGCTCAAAATCAGCAGAAGAAGAAGGAAGAAGCAGAAGAAACGGAATGGATGAAGAACGAGTATGTGCCTGTAACGAGTTTCATCCATACCATCAACTATGACTACGCCAACCGCGTCTACTTGGCATACGAAACGCCTGCGAATTATTACAAGCACAGCAGTTTCTACGATAAAGAAGCGGATGTGTTGCAGGGTGACTCCATCAACGACAACACCCGCCACTACCGTATTAAGAACACTTTCGCCATCAATCTGCTGGAGGGATTCAACAAATGGGCGAAGGCCGGTCTGAAAGCCTTCATTACCTCCGATTACAGGCATTTCACCCTTCCCGACTCACTCGGCCACAATACTTCCTTCAATGAGCATACCGTCAGTGTAGGCGGCCAGCTCAGCAAGACGCAGGGCAGCCTCATTCACTACAATGCTACGTTGGAGACCTGGCTTGTCGGTGAAGATGCCGGACAACTGAAGGTCGACGGCCATGCCGACGTGAATATTCCGCTCTTCGGAGACACCGTGCAGATAGCGGGTAACGCCTTCTTCCACCGGGTGAACCCCATTTTCTACCAGCGTCATTTCCATTCCAAATTCCTCTGGTGGGACAGCAAGAATATGGAAAAGGAGACGCATACACACATCGAAGGACGGCTTACCATACCGAAGACACGCACGATGTTCAGACTGGCTGTGGACCATCTGACCAACCACACGTATTTTACCCAGTCCTATACACAAGAACAAGAGAGACGCTATGGCTACGAGCTTGCCGTCAACCAGTCGTCCAACAATGTCGCCCTGCTCACACTTCAGCTTGAGCAAGCCCTGAAACTGGGAATTTTAAACTGGGAGTCGCAGATTACCTATCAGAAGTCGAGCCATGCGGAACTGCCCGTTCCAGAACTCAACGTCTACAGTAACCTCTATGTCAAGTTCAAGATCAACAAGGTGCTGAATGTAAATCTCGGTGGAGACGTGCGATGGTTCACCCAATATGTGGCCCCCGACTACAATCCGCTCATCGGACAGTACACCATTCAGAACAATGGAGATAACAATGTGAAGATAGGAAACTACCCCTGGGTGAACGTGTACGCGAACCTGAAACTCAAGCAGGCCCGCTTCTACGTCATGATGAGCCACGTGAACTACAGTTCAGGCAACAGTTATTTCCTCACACCGCATTATCCCACCAACCAGCGGGTGCTTCGTTTCGGTGTTTCAT
>CAMHEA010000138.1 GCA_946184025.1 uncultured Prevotella sp. | reverse complement strand
TGACTTCTGACGGGAAAAGAGCACCACCAGGATGGTGACAAACGGAATCACCCACATCAGCGTGGACAGCTGCAAGGGAATGCGATAGAACTGCATCGGCTGGAACACCATCTCGGCCGTCCATTGTGGCAGCAGCCAATAACAAGCCATCATCTGCAAGCTAAAAAGATAGAACGGCATCATCCACGACAGCCGCCAAGCGCCACCAAGCAGCCTCAGCAAGACATACACCCACGCCAGCGGTCCGGCAAGCCAATAGACCAGGGGCACTATCAGCACATCGGCCATCAGCGATTTCCGGTCGTGCCGCCGGTTCAGCGCGAAGGCTACCACGGCTATCAGAAATGCCCAGACGTAGCCTAACAGCACACTGGGGTCGCCCAGCAGCCAAAGCAACAGCACCGAAGGAACAAAACTCAGCAGATAATGCCCGTCGCCCATTGCTCGCCAGACAACGCGCTGCAAGGCCACGAAGAGCAGGGCCAGCAGCAATGCTCCCAACCACTCCACATAATAGAACTGGACGACCAGCTCGCCCAGCCATTCTGAAAAACCGCCCGGCACGCAGATGCGTTCGCAGAAATAGTCGGCCGTCCACAGGAACAGCTGATACTGCTCTTGATACGACAGCGCATGGGGATATATCAGATACCAAAACATGAACACGCCGATGCCAAACAGCACCGACAGCCCCCATTTATAATATTTCGCTATTACGTTTTTCAAAACGATGCAAAAATACAACAATTATCCGAAAGCGCCAAACTTTAGCCAGAAAAACCGCCCCGCAGCGGATAATGCTGCGGGGCGGAAATTAAATCATAGTGGATGATTATTTCTGTTTCTTGAAGCGCCAGAACGTTCCTTCCATCCAGCTGGCATTATCGCCACCCTTAGGATAGTTAGGATAAGTCAGCACTACATGGTCGTCGTCGAAATAGACAATGTCGAACTCACTGGCCGCAGGCCATTTGTTCTCTGCACTCGTGTTGATGCGCACGGGGAAGAGAATGCCGTCGCCTTCCGTCTTCAGGCGGCCCCATGTCTTACCTTCGTTGTAGCCGCCAAGGTCAGACTTGTTGCTCATGTCGTATGTGAACGAACCGTTGCCGCCGCTGCTCTTCTTGATCAGACCGTCCTTGGTGAACGTCATTGTGGCACCCTTGCCGTCGGCCAGTCCATAGCCATAGTTGGAAATCTGCTCGTCGATGCTGCCGGTGTCAACACCCCACCATGAATTACCAGTGAGCGAAGACTTGCCGCCATAGACAAGGCCACCGTAGCCGCCGTTACCCCAACAGGGCTTGGCATCATCGTCGTCCCAGGTCCAAGTGGCCTGATCGTTGTCTGTCAGCACGCCCTTGATGTCGGTGTCGCTATAGAACTGCCAGAAGGTAGCCTCTTGCCAATCAGCACCCCATTTTCCATAGTCGGGATAGATGAGCACTAAGCGCGAAGGCGAAAGATAGGCAATCTCGAACCATGTGGGCTTGGGATCTTCATTGTGATCCTTCCAGTTGATCTGATAAGGCCAGAGAATAGAGCCGGCATCGGTGTGAAGTACGCCGATCTTTCCATTCTCGGCAGCTGGATTCCAGTCGGTAACCTTGAAATTACCCTTACGGATCTGGTTGCCATCCTTGTCGTAGCAAGTGATTGTTCCGTCTTCATTGAACACCATGGTGGCATTCATGTCGTGGTCGCCGATATAGCCGTCGGCACAATGCTGGGCCTGACCTTCGAATTCCTCAGTGCTGGTGACGCCCCACCATTTGCCACTGCCTTTGAGCGCGAAGTCGCGGTTGTTGTAGTTGCCGCCGCCGTCGCCCATGTTACCCCAGACCTGTCCGTCGGGGGCATTGGTGTTCCACTTCCAGGTCTTCTTACCGTCGTCGCTGACAAGAAGTTTGACTTCGGGAGCCAGGTCGGCAGCCACTTCCACGGTGAACTGCTTTTGAGCCACCACCTCTTCGCCATCCTGGTTGATATAGCGGAAATACAAGGTCTGATTGGGGTCTGAACCACGCATAGGCACGAAATTGAACACACCGGCGGGCTTTCCAGACGAGAGCACTGCCTCGGAACCGTCGGGCTTGATATAATAGATGGTTATGCCAGACGTGTTGGGACAGTTGAACTTGATGAAGTTACCGTTGTCCTTCGGTGTGGTGCATGCTTCGTCGGCATACTGTGAGAACTGTGCGCCATTCAGCAATCCCTCAGCCGTGATGTTGGTCACGTCGAAGTCCTTGTCTTCCTTTATGGGGTCGCAGGATGTCAGCATGCCCAATGCTACTGCGAACAATATGATTGATTTTTTCATTTCTTTACTATTCTAAATTCTCAATACGTTTATTAATATACAGGCGTACCCGACATGTTGGCATCGGCCACATTAGAACCCCAGCCCGGATTCTGCTTCAGCACGTTCTCGTCGGCAGCAATCTTAATCTGTGCGGGAGGAATCTGCAGGAAGCCGTCGGTGGCAGCATAGCGTTTTGCCCAAGAAGAAGAGGCATGGTGCATGGTGGTCCACTTGCCGGTGTAGTTCACGCGAGAACCGTTCTGGCGCTCAAGTGCCACGGCAGCCTCGCAGGTCTCTCCACCGTCCTTGCCCGACCAGCGGCGCAGGTCGTTGAATCGCAAGCCTTCGCCGGCCAGCTCGAAGCGGCGCTCGTTCTTGATGTTGGCCCAGCTATAGGAAACAGGATTCAAGCCGGCACGTGCACGT
Organism: uncultured Prevotella sp.; assembly: GCA_946184025.1. GTDB lineage: Bacteria > Bacteroidota > Bacteroidia > Bacteroidales > Bacteroidaceae > Prevotella. Next base: position 1,930 of record CAMHEA010000138.1, on the reverse strand, counting down.
ACCTTATTCATCTGATCGGCAGTACCCGTCAGCTCAGAGTGCATCAGCATCACGTCGGCCAAGCGCAGCAGCATGATGTCGGCAAAGTGGTCGCCCTGGAACGAGTTGCCATTGTTATTGGCAGCTTCCGTGTTAGCCTTGCGATAGACACCCCACCATGTGTAGGCATCGTTGTGGTCAGCCCAATTGGAACCCGATGCTGTTACAGGCATCCACTTCTTGTTGTAATAGCCTGCATCTTCCGAGCAGCTGGTTGTGAACACGAAGCCTGTGCCAAGTCCCAGTTCGGTAGGAGCGTCAAGGATGGTTGCCTTCTTGCGCGGGTCGTCATCGCTCCAGTCGTTCCAGAGGTTTTCGTTGATGGTGCCCTGGCCCCAGCCCTGTCCGAAGGGCAGCGAAGCCTTATCGCCGTTTGCAACACCGGCACCGTTGTCATCACAGCGCAGACCGCAGTAGAGCGAAGTCATGTTGGTGAAGCCCATGGCGGTGTTGCCACTCCACTGGGCGAAGTTACCAAACTGAACCTGGAACATCTCCTCAGAGTTGCCGTTGCCGGCCCAGAACTTCTTGGCGTCAGCAAGATCCTTCACGAAGGGGTAGTCAGGTGCAGTCAGCTCGTTGGTGTACTGCCAGAGCAGGCGGAAGTCTTCAACGAGTTTATAACCGCCATTGTTGATGGCATCCTCAAGAGCAGCAACCACCTGGGCTTTGGTCAGAGGACCGCTGACACCTTCCTGCTCGGGAAGTTCGACATCGGCCAGGTTGGCCGTGGCCAGTTCACCGGCCTTCTTGTAGAAGCCCTGATAGAACATATAAGCGCGTGCAAGGAATCCGGCAGCAGCACCGCGAGTGGCATGTCCGTCACCCTGGGTGGTGGCTCCGTTCTGCATCAGGTTATATGCGCTGTAAAAGTCAGCCAGAATGTGTGGATAGATGACGGTCTCGGCATCCTGCTGAGGGCAGGGGTCGGGAGCAGCGGCAGCCCAGTAGGCAGGTATGTTGCCCCAGAACTGTGTGCCCCAAAGATAGAACAGTCCGCGCATGAAATACGCTTCACCAAGAAGTTGGTTGCGCACTTTCTCCTTGCCGGTCCAGTCGAAGGCATCCACGGCATAGATGATGGCATTAGCTCGGGCGATGCCCACGTAGGTGCTATGCCAGGCCACGTCGTATATTCCTTCTTTGTTTACCATCAGATGGCCAATGGCATGGGATTCTACGTCACCTGTTCCGCCTGCGCCGTTGGCATCGTCAGACATGATATAGTTCACAAACCAAGGGGTCTGCAGTGGGTCTTTGCAATACTGGTTCATCACGCCATACAGGGCAGCCAGTTCCTTGTTGAGGTCGTTGGCCGATGCAGGATAGTTGCTGGTGTTGGCCTCAGTGTAGTTCGAAGAATCGAGGAAGTCCTCACACGACGTGAGACCGAAGGTGAAGGCCACCGCGATTGCCATTAAATATATCTTTTTCATATTTTCTTGTATCTATTTTGAATTTATGATTAGAACTTGATGCTTGCACCGATGATAAAGGTGCGGGCACTCGGATAGAGGCCTACGTCAATGCCGCGGATGAAGTTCATGTTGTCTTGAGTCTTACCACCGTCGGAACTGCACTCAGGATCTACACCAGTGTATCCAGTGAAGGTGTAGAGGTTCTGAGCCTGTACATAAAGACGCAGCTGAGAGAACGGGCTGCTCTTCCACAGCTTGGCGAAGTCATAGCCCAATGTGATGTTCTGAATCTTGAAGTAGTCGGCATCCTGCATGTAGCGGGTGCTCACCCACTGGTCGTTAGTGTGACCCACGGTAAGACGCGGCATCTCGTTGCTCGTGCCCTCACCGTGCCAGCGGTCGAATGCGTCAACGGTGTAGTTGTTGTAGGCATTGGCCAGAAGGGCTGTGCGGTAGCACTGCATCACCTGCTG
>CAMHEA010000137.1 GCA_946184025.1 uncultured Prevotella sp. | reverse complement strand
AATAAATTATTTTTTGAGAAAAAATAAATTAAAAATTTTCGCGACTAAATCCGTGTTTCTAATCCTTTGAGGCTCAGTGGGTTAGAGTTAAGCCTGTTCTGCCCGTTGCATCGCTAATGAAACATCGCTGATTGGTCGGATTTGCAATTCGGCTGTATCGAATAGAAGCATTTGTAATGCTGTAACAATGATGCCAAAATGAGCAGGTTGTATCCTCCGAGCGGAAAATGGTTAAGCAGTTATATTGAATGGTATGAGGATAAAAGACTAAAATTGAGGTTAAAAGGAATGAGCCCGGTACAACGCCGGGCTCAATATTATAGATAGTTGAATGATTAATTTTATGTCCAACTATTTGGGGGCACATCATTTTTGACACGCCCTTCTTTCTCTGTTTTAATCATCCCAGATAGTCCATGGGTTGTATCCTGGTAATGGAAGCAGTGCTTTGGCATCGCCTTCTCCGTCCTCCTCTCCTTGGTAGGGCATGTTTTTTTCTGTCGGATCATTGTCAAATTGTCCGTCTGCAAAGTTTTCGCTATAGGCAAAGGGGTGCTCGGAGTGTATTGCCAATATTTCTGTGATGGGGCTTTGATATTTCTTATTCATAGCTTTTGGTTCCTTGTGTCTTTGATGTCTTTATTTCTTTAGCCATTTTTTCCCGTTCATTATATAGATGCCGTTGGGCAATGTTTCTGCCGAGATGCCGTTCATGCGACGTCCGTCAAGGGTATAGATGGGTGCTGGATGGTTCTCATGGAGGCTGATGGCAGTAATTTCCGTAACTCCGTGGTCCTCTTCTTCCATGAGCATGTTGCCCATTTTTGCCTCAGTGATAGCTACGCCTTCTTTTTCTATGCGGAAAAAGCACTTGAACGGGCTGATGCTGGAACCTCCGTCGGTCTTAGCTTTGTAGAGTCCCATCTGCCATTCGTCGTCTTCATTCTTGAAATTCTTTATATAGAACTCAGCTTTCGAAAGGTTGTATTTCAGGAATTTTCCTACCATGAAGACTTCCGTAGTCGGTTCGTTCGTATCGAATACACTTGTCTTGACCTCGCGTGTCCAATGCTCTGGTGTCATGGCATGGTCTGTTGTCGTATTGTCATACATGGTTACTACGGTGTTTTTTCCTGGTTTGATGAGGTAGGGGGTGTCAGCCTGCATTTGTCTTGCATCTATAACGTGGAAGGTCAGGTGATACATATCATCTCTTACGCCCATCTCCTCGTGTTCGGATTTGACCAATACGGCCACTTAAGTGCCTTCGCCGAAAACCGTTTCGTAGTCGTCAATGTTGAACGGCGTGCAGATTGTGGCCCATTTACCCGCTTCTAACGTGCGTTTGTCATCTAACTCGTAGACATAGCGGTTCTGGTATCCGCCGTTTACGGGATCGTCTGCGTTATAGGGAAAGTCCTCCGTATGATCTTTGAAGTATGTCAGGTCGACGAAGGGTGAATGGTCAGAACCCGCTTGATTGTATTCCGTATTGTCGCGGTCAAGTCGCCACCACATTCTGACTCCGTCCTCGTTTTCGTTGTTGATATATCTAAGGTAGGTGTCATAGTCATTGACATAGAATGTACAGTTGTTGACATGTTTGTAACCATGGATGGGTGCAAAGGACATGTCATAGTCGTTTTCAAGGGTGGTTTCTTTCAGACTGGAAGGTTCGCCAAACAAATAGACGGACCGAAGGTTTTCACAGCCGTGCAGGAAAGCTCCAGCTATGGTTGTGACGGAGGCGGGAATGATGAGCGTCTTAACAGAGGGGCACTGGCACAGGAAATGTTCTCCGATGGTTGTCAGTGTGTTCGGCAGGTTGATGTATTGCAGCTTGGCACAAAGCAGGATGGCACAGTATTTGAATTCTTCTGCGTTAATGAAGTTCAGGTAGGTCAGGTTATCGCAGAGCCTGAACGCGTATGAGCCAATTTGCTTTCCATATACATCTACGGCCGTAAGTGCACGGCATTGTGTGAAGGCTGTATCGCCGATGACTTCAATCGTCTTTGGCATTGAGACGGATTGCAGTTTTTTACAGTTGAAGAATCCACGCCCTTTCACCATGGTAACCGTGTAGTTTTCTCCATCTATTTCCACCGTTGACGCAATGGAGGCTGAGCTGATGGAAGTGTTTGCTGCTTTGCAACAGGCGGTTTTTTCTTCGGGAGAGAGGACTTCATAGGTCACATTGCCGATTGTCGTGCTTTGCGCAAAGGCTTTCAGCCCGACGAACAATAAGATTAGCAGGGCTAAATCTTTCGTTTTCATTTTCATTTTCATTTATTCATGCGGTGCTCCAGCCTCCAAAGCACCAAGGTTATTAAATGCAGAAACGTGGAACTGATATGTTCTACATCTCTTACTTGAGGTCTTAGGAAACCCATACGACAAAGATATAGTGATGCCAGCCCACGCTTTCGCATGGAGAACCCACTATGCCATCTTGTGTCGTTCTGAAAGTTCCTAAGTTTCAAGTAACAAGAATAGACATAACGTCTCTCGATTATTTTCCCTCAATATATGATGCCCCTCCCACTGGAGCCAGCATCGGGTGCAAAAGTAATAAAACGGGAAAACGACAAAAGGTTTGTCTTTTTTTGTAGTTTTTGAGAGAGAATATTTTTGCATAAAAGTGGCAGAATCCTTGTTCTTTTGCCATTTTATCTTTATTTTTGTGGCGTTGACCAAATCGGAAAGGATGCGAAAAGGATTGCTGATCTTATTGTTGTGCATGGGACTGCCGGCTTGGGCACAGGATTGTGCACTGACGGTGGTGGAGTTAAATGTGGAGAATGCGTTTGACACGATGCATGATTCGTTGAAAAACGACGTGGAGTTTCTTCCCGATGGCAGCTACCACTGGACGCGTGGCCGCTACTGGCGCAAGCTGAACGGACTGGGACGGACGATCGTGGCCTGTGGGGAAGAGCCGTCGGATGTGGTTTGTGGCGACACCTTGGGGGACTTGCGCCATGGGAAGAAGCGTTTCAACTGGTCGTTGCCGGATTTGGTTGGGCTGTGTGAGGTGGAAAACGATACGGTGTTGCGCGATTTGACGAAGCGTTCGCTGCTGCGAGCAGCCCGTTATGAGTATGTGATGACGGACTCGCCGGATGAACGGGGTGTGGATGTGGCCTTGCTTTATAGCCCGTTCGCGTTCCGTCTGTTGCGTAACTATGGGTTGCGCGTGGCACTGGTAAAGGACATGCGGCCTACGCGTGATATTCTGTATGCTTGCGGAGAGGTGTTGTCGGGTGACACCTTGCATGTGTTCGTGGTTCATGCGCCGAGTCGGTCGGGTGGGGAGCGATTCTCTCGTCCTTTCCGTATGCAAGTGGCGGAACGGTTGTGTGGAGCCGTGGACTCCCTACGGGCCTTGTCTGAGGATGCCCACATCCTGCTGATGGGCGACTTCAATGACTATGCCGATGCGCCGGCGTTGAGGCGGCTGGCTGAAACGGGGCTGGTGAATGTTTCGGTGACGGCGATGGGCAGCCATGGGGCAAAGGGCACCTATCGCTATCAGGGGGAGTGGGGGAGTCTGGATCAGATGTTCCTGAGTGAGAATTTGCAATCGGCTGTGCGCGACTGCCGCATCTGCGACGCGCCATTCCTATTGGAGCCCGATGAAAAGCATGGCGGTGTGAAGCCCCGCCGCAACTTCCTCGGCCCCTGCTATAGGAAGGGCTACAGCGATCATTTGCCGTTAGTGCTCCGCCTCGTCTTCTGAGGGTATGTCGCTGAGCGGTTCTTCACCCTCGTCGTTGCCTGCAATGCCGTTGATGAGTCCGCCGAGTGCATCCTGCAAGGCATCCTTGATGGGGTCGACTACGTTTTGCCTGATTTGGTCTTCCACGTTTTTCTCGGCCTTTTGCTGGAAATCCAGGTAGTATTTCTCGGCTGCCTTGGTTGCTTCCTGCTGGTTGACGGTGAAGATGTGGCCGAGCAGTCCGAGGGAAACGATGTGGTCCTTGCCTTCGTAATGCACTTTGCCGAGGGAGCATACGACATAGTTGTCGACGGAGAGCATGTTGTCTACAGCGGCATCGACGACCTTGTCCATGAGTATTCCGCCAACCATCTGTATGCCTTTGGTGACCAAGTCGCCGTCGGCAGGCATGTTCTTTTCCATGACCTCGCTCATGGCGTTGCTCATCAAGGTGGTCAACTGGGCTTTGTGGGCCTGCTCGTCGGGGCAGGTGAAGACGAAGGTTGCGCCGATGATGGCGGCAATGAGGAGTGCCAGCAGGCATCCGCCATAGGAACGCCTGCGTTTGGTCGTTTGGGTGTTTGGTTGATTGGTCGTTTGGCTGATTGGTTGTTGGGGCGTTTGGGTGCTGAACTCCTGTTTCCCGTTTCCTGTCTCCTCATTTGTCATTTCCCATTTGTCATTTAGGGAGCGGAGTTCCTGCCCCTTGTCTCCCGTCTCAATGAGGACTCGGAGCTCCGACAGTTGCCATGCAGGTGTCCATTGCTGTCCGTCTGAACTGACGAGTGTCTCTGCGTTGATGCCTCTTGCTTGCAGTTCCTCCAGGGTGTAAGGACCGCGCTTCTCGTTATGGATGCAGATGTAGTATTCCATGTTCATTGCTTTTTTCGGCCGCTAAGATAAATATATTTTTGAAAGCGGCAAAGGAAATAAGATATTTTAGCAAATGAGATACCGCTTTTGAAGTTCTTTTTATTGGTGTCCGCTAAAACAACAACATGCAGCCAATGCTCCCAGCATGTTGACGACGAAGTTTTCAAAGGATCTGTGCCTGGAGTGCTCGACCTGTGCGATGTTCTTCAACTCGTCATTGACGGTCTCAATGATAGCCCTCTT
>CAMHEA010000136.1 GCA_946184025.1 uncultured Prevotella sp. | reverse complement strand
CCTGTATTGCTGACCAATACAGGGTCTTTTACTTAATCACCTATGCGCGTTCCGACTTCGGGAACGGCTCCATATAAGCACGGGGAAGGCCTTTTCAGCGTCCTTCGCGTTTCAGTTCCTCTATCATGCCACTGAGTTTCTCCAACTCCTGTGGGATGTGGATGTTCTGCGGACAATGCGGTTCGCACTGGCCGCACTGGATACAATGGTCAGCCTGGCGTTCGCGCGGCACCACCCGATCGAGTCCAATGAGGTATTGACGGCGATACTTGCGATAGTCGGGCGACTGCTTGTCGTGCGGCAAAGTGCCTTCATTCTTGCATTTATTGTAATGCACGAAGATGGCAGGAATGTTCACGCCATAAGGACAAGGCATGCAATACTTGCAGTCATTACACGGAATCGTCTCCAGACCCACGATTTCCTTGGCGATGTCGTACAGGAACGCTTCTTCTTCCTTGCTGACCGGCTTCAGGGGACAATAGCTCAGGAGGTTGTCCTTCAAGTGTTCCATATAGGTCATGCCACTGAGCACCGTCAGCACACCCTCGGGCGAACCGGCATATCGGAATGCCCATGAAGCCACCGTCTGTTCCGGTGCACGCTGCTTCATCTTCGTGGCCAGATACTGGGGCACATTGGCCAGGCGTCCGCCCAACAGCGGCTCCATGATGACCGACGGAATGCCGCGTTTCTGCAACTCATTATAGAGATAATGGGCATCCGTGTTGCTGTCGTTGATTTCGTTGGCGTAGTCCCAGTCCAGATAGTTCAGCTCTATCTGTACGAAATCCCACTGATACTGATCATGCTTGGACAGCAGATAGTCAAACACCGCAATGTCACCATGGTAGGAAAAGCCGAGGTTCTTGATGCGTCCGGCCTTGCGTTCCTCCAACAGGAAGTCCAGCATTCCATTGTCCAGATAACGTCCTTTGAGTGCATCCATGCCGCCCATACCGATGCCATGCAGCAGGTAGTAGTCAATATAGTCCACCTGCAAGGCCTTGAACGAATGGCGATACATCTTCATGGACTCCTCGCGCGACCACGTCTCCTCATTGAAGTTCGATAGTTTCGTCGCCACGAAATACTCACTGCGCTTGTGGCGGTGCAAGGCGATGCCCGTTGCCGTCTCTGAATTGCCTTGGCAATAGGCTGGAGACGTATCGAAATAGTTCACGCCATGCTCCAAAGCGTAATCAACCAGACGGTTTACCATTTCCTGGTCGATAGGATCCTGGCTCTCACGGGCCGACCCTCCACCATTGGCAGTAGGCAGGCGCATCATACCATAGCCGAGAATCGACACCTTTTCCTTGGTTTTGGGGTTCACACGATAGGTCATTTTGCCTACCGGCGGCTCCACTTGCTTCTTGTAATCGTCTTCCATCTGGGCTGTCTTGCTGTCTTTACAGCCTGTCAGGGTGGCAGCAGCGGCAACAGAACCTGCGCCAAACAGTTTGAGAAATCTACGGCGGGATATATCTGACATAGTTTTTTCTTTACGGGGATTAAACGTTAATGGGTTATATGCTTACATACTGCGGTGCACTTCGTGGCCTTCCACATAGATAGCGGGGAACGGACGGGCCGGACAAAGATTCTCACAAGCTCCACAGCCGATACAGCGGGCTTCGTTGACCGCCGGGATATAGGCCGAAGACTCGTCGTTGGGATCTACCGGGACCATCTCGATGGCTCCGGCAGGACAATGGCGGGCACAGTTGCCACACTCAACACCCTCGACCAACGGCAGGCAATTCTTCCTAATCCATACGGCATGGCCTATCTGGATGGCCGACTTGCCTTCGTGGGTAATCGGCTGGATGGCCCCCGTAGGACAAACATCCGAGCAGCGCGTACATTCCGGCCTGCAATAGCCGCGTTCGTACGACATCGTCGGTTGCATCAGGTGTTGCAGGTCAGTCGTCGGACGCAATACGCCGTTCGGACATTCCGATATACACAGCTGGCAACCCGTACAACGTTTGGCAAGATTCTCCGCGCTGAGCGATCCCGGAGGTGTCAATGCCGTCTGCCGGATAGGAATGGCTTTCTCCTTGAGCACAGCCAGTCCTCCGTCTACCTTCTTTTTCTCCTGCGCCCAAGCTGCCGTGGTGGCCATTGCCGCTGCCAACAGGAAGGAACGGCGTGAGGGCGAGGGAGCCTCCGTTTTCTTTTCACACCCATCAGCAGCTACGTCCGTCGACGTTGCAGGCTCGGTTGGATGCGTCTCCGTTGGCCGTGAAGCCTGAGTTCCCTTGATACTATAGCTCAGAGCACCGAACTTACAGCTATCCAAGCAGTTGCCACAAGCCACACAACGGCTGTAGTCCACCGAATGCGTCTTGAAATCAATGCAGGCAGCCTTGCAACGCTTCGAGCACAAGGAACAGTTGCGGCATTTATCCGCATCAAAGCGCACCTTGAACAAAGAGAAACGTGACAGGAATCCCAGCACCGTACCGACGGGGCAGATCGTATTGCAATAGGTACGGCCGTTGCGCCATGCCAGAACAGCTATGAGCAGCAGCGTTGCTACGGCTATGAGCAATGTGGAAAGGCTCTTCACCCACACGTCAACGTGGTAGAAAGCATAGCTGTCTGCACGTTCGGAAAGAGTCGCCAAAAGATTATTGCCCAACATCCATAGCGGTTGGAACAAATGAGTGACCATCCGTCCGTAAGAACTGTAGGGAGCCAGCAGAGCCACTACGGAGGAGAGACCTGCCAAGAAGGCTCCCACCATGACAGCCAGCATCGTGATGCGCAACCATGTGACGGCCTTGGAATAGCCGTATCGGTTCTTCTTGCTTCTGCGTCCCATTCGTGCGATGACATCCTGGAACACCCCCATCGGACAGATGACCGAACAATACACACGGCCGAAGAGCAGTGTCAGGACCACCAGGGCCGCGATGACCACCACATTGACCGCCAACAAAGCCGGGAGGAACTGCACTTTAGCCATCCAACCCAACCCATGGTGAAGCGTTCCCGTGAAATCAAGAAACATCAAGGTGATTCCCACGAAGAAAACAGCACCAAGCCACGTTCTAATCTTTCTTAGTTTCATGCTTTTGTATCATCTTACACATTAATATACTTGTCTCATAGAGCAGCCAGATAGGCAGTGAAACCACCATTAACGTAAAGACATCGGTGGTTGGAGTGATAATGGCTGCCACCAGCAGAATGGCAACAAGGGCATGACGGCGATAACGGCGCATCAGCTCATCCGTCAGCACGCCCATCCAAGCCAGCAAAGCCGTCACGACAGGCAACTCAAAGACCACACCCATTACCAGGTTCATCGTCAGGAGCGTGTCCACATAGGACTGAACCGTCAGCATATTGTCGACCACCTCGCTCACCTGATAGGTTCCCAGAAAGCGAACCGTCAGCGGAAAGACAAGAAAATAGTTGACCAAAGTGCCCAGCAGAAACATTACATAGGCACCACCAACCGTCCAAACGGCCACCTGTCGCTCATTCCTGTACAATCCCGGCGAGACAAAGCGGAACAGCAGATACAGCACATAAGGCGAAGCCAGCAGCAGGCCGGCATAGAGTGCCACACGCATGTGTATCATAAACTGCTCGGTGAGCCCCGTATTCATCAGGTGGATCTCGAAAGGTTCCACACCCAACACACGATAGGTGACGAACGCCGCCGTACGCGGAGCCAGCACCACATCGAAGAGCAGGTCCTTCATACAGAAAGCCGCCACTCCAAAGACTGCCACCACGCACAAGGCGCGTATCAACAGCCCCCGCAACTCGTCGAGATGTTCCCAGAAGGTCATTTCCATACTGCCGGAATTGAGTGCCACCGCCACCTGCAAAGGGTCAGTCCTTGCTGTCTTCGTCCTTTGCAGATGCTTCTTCCTGCACCTCCTTGGTCACATCTTCCTTCATTCCATCCTTGAAACTCTTTATGCCCTGACCCAGCCCGCGCATCAGTTCGGGAATTTTCTTACCCCCGAAGAGCAACAGCACGACCAGTGCGATGACAAGGATCTCCTGCATTCCTAATCCAAACATATTTGTCAAACAGGTTGATAGGTTAAACTTTCTATTTCTCCATCGGCACACAGCACCAGCGACTCACCTTCAAGGCCACACCCATGCCAGGCACCTCCTTGAGCAGGTAATACTTCTTGCTGATACGTACCAGCCTACCCGACAGGCCTTTCAGGGGACCGAACTTCACCAGTACCTCCGAACCCACCTTCATCTTGGCTTCTTCCTCGCTCAGATACTGTCGCAGTTCCACCTCCGGATTGCACATGATGCGAAACTCCTCCATCTGTCTGGCCGGGATTTCATAGTAGTCACGCGACTCCTGCGACTTCCGGATGACGGCCATCTTATAGTCTGCCGCCGACATGACAGCCCTCATTTCCGGCTCCGTCGTCTTCTTGACGAAAATCAGATTGTGGACAACCGGCCGCAATTCATGGTGTACCTTTCCGTCACGTCCTTCGAAATCCATCCACTGCTTGGGGATGAACGTCTCCAGTCCGCTATCCGAAAAATACCGGTCTATCTCCTTCTGCTTCAGCGAGAAAATTCGAACCGCATACCATGGTTGGCCTTTCGTCAGCTGTTCTGTTGTCGTCTCCATGTGTAATAATCTTTGCAAATATACAAAAAAACTGGGAAACAAACAAGAAAGCCCCCGTTTTTTATCGTTCACCCCCTTACAATCGCTTCCTTGGCGGCTACAAAGGAGAGCGACGGGAAGCCATTCCGCACCATCACAAAAAGGCCGTTGAATGTCCACCAAAGCCACCTTGCAACTCACTGAGGCTCAGTAACATAGAAAAGCATCTTCAGTCGTGAGAATTTTTAATTTATTTTTTGAGAATTAATAATTTATTTTTTGA
>CAMHEA010000135.1 GCA_946184025.1 uncultured Prevotella sp. | reverse complement strand
ATATTGACATGGATAATAGTCTTCCTGATGACAAGAAGGGGGACAACTATTCCTTCTAAGCGAAAAATAGATGCGCTAAGGAAACATAACATAGAATACAACTACGGAAAGACTGTTGAAGCTGCGAGACAAGGAGACCCCAAGGCTTTGGATGCAAAGAAAAGGTTTGAGGAAATGCCTGAATTTAAAGAGTTCGGATTGCCTCCTTTAAATCTATAATAACAGATATTTTTCAATACACAAATATGAACCCCCTCATCGCTAAGTCGATGGGGGATTTTTATGTACTTTTATAACGTGCTTTCTTGCTGTAATTTTGTGCTTATAAAAGCAAGAGATTATGGCATCAAACTATCAAGAGTTCGTAACTACCGTCAAACTCAACTCTGAGGACGCGAAGAACAAACTTGCCCAGCTCCGGAAGGAGACGGAACAATGGATCAAGGAGCGTGACCAACTGATTAACAGTGGGGGAAGGAAGATTCTTCCGCTCGACAAAGAAAGAAAAAACAAGTTTTCTCTTTGCATTGTGCTCGCTTATCCGTACCTTTGCAGCATGAAACCGACGAGAGTGTTGCTGGCATTAGGCTCCAACAGACGACAACTGCAAAACATGCTTGCAGTTAAAAGTCTGTTGTTGACAGCCATAGAGGAAGTTAGCTTCACACGCGTGGCATGGACGGAACCCATCGGCATCGATTCGGATATATTTGCCAACATGCTGGCCACAGGAACGACAGCACTCTCACTTCCCGCATTGCTGAAGCGATGCAAGGAGATAGAGGCAACCTTAGGCGACGGAAACGGCAATCATGCACGAGGCATCGTCAACATAGACATCGACGTGCTGCAATATGGTTCACAGCGCGGCCATGCCGCCGACTGGAGGCGACCATATATCAAGCTCCTGATGGCCGAACTGCCGAAAGACGTTTCCCGTCCTTCTTCCCGACACGCCAACTCTACAAAATAAAGATAAAACGCAATAAACATGAAAAGAATATTTCTTTCCCTTTTGTCAGCTCTCATGATGTTGCCTGCAATGGCGCAAAACTTTGAAGACTACTTTGAAGACCGGACCTTGCGGCTTGACTACATCTTTGCCGGCAGCCGACAGCAGCAACATATCGCCCTTGACCAGCTGAACGTGTCGCCTCGTTGGTATGGCAAGCGACAAAGACTGGCAGACCTTCCTGTCGAGGGCAACGGCCAGATCACCATGCGTTCAAAGAAAACAGGGGAAGTCATCTACCGCAACTCTTTCTCCACGCTGTTTCAAGAATGGCTCACCTACGACGAGTCCGTCACTGGCACCAAGTCTTTTGAAAACGTTTTCCTCGTGCCATTTCCCAAAGATACAGTCAACATCACCGTTGACCTACGCAACAATCGACGGGAGATTGTGACAACCCTGACTCATCAGGTGGTACCAAGCGACATTCTGATCCGCCACATTGGAGAATCGGACATCACTCCCTATGACCTGCTGCAGCAAGCACGCGACACAGCACGCTGCATCCACATCGCTTTCGTGGCAGAAGGATATACGGAAAGCGAGATGCCCATATTCCTGAAAGATGCCGAAACGGCTACAGAAGCACTCTTTGCCCATGAGCCGTTCAAAAGCCTGAGAGACCGTTTCAACATCGTGGCCGTAAAGAGTCCCTCACGGGAAAGCGGCACCTCCGAACCCAGAAAAGGCATCTGGAAGAATACGGCACTCCACTCACACTTCGACACATTCTACAGCGACCGCTATCTCACCACCCTACACCTCAAGAAACTCCACGACTGGCTGGCGGGCATCCCCTATGAGCACATCATCGTATTGGTCAATACCGATAGCTATGGCGGGGGCGGCATACTGAACTCCTACAACCTGTCAATGACTCACCATCGGCTATACAAGCCCGTGGTCGTCCATGAGTTCGGCCATTCCTTTGCCGGATTGGCAGACGAATACGCTTATGAGAACGAACCCATTCCGATGTATCCCACCGACGTGGAACCATGGGAGCCTAATATCACGACCCTGAAGGATTTCCACGACAAATGGGAAAACATGATGGATCCCGACACGAAAATCCCGACACCCTTGACAGCGGAGAAGGATCAGATTGGCCTCTACGAAGGAGCCGGCTATAGCCTGACAGGCGTTTACCGGGGCGCACAAGATTGTCGCATGCGCACCAACAGCAATCCGGAGTTCTGTCCGATATGCCGGGAAGCCATCACAAAACTTATCAAGTTCTACACGGAATAGACCCTACAATCAAACAAGAAGACAACCTTGAAACGAATCATCTTGCTGATATGCCTGTCCATCCCGCTGTCCCTTCATGCGCAATCACGCCATCAGGACACCGAGAAACTGGGCATGGCCCTCGAATACTTCACCTACGGAAAGTATCACGAGGCACTATTGCTATTCCAGAAACTCGACAAGGACTATCAGCTGAACGCCCGATTCAGGGCCTACATTGGTTTGTGCTACTACTATGAATGGGAATATGAAAAGGCAGCTGCCTATCTCGACGAACTGATACCCCAGCTTGACGCATTGGCTCCCCATGAAAGGAGTGTCTACTACTATGCCAATGCCGAGAGCCATTTTCACCTGGCACAATACAAAGAGGCCATTCCCTATTACGAAAGCGTTCTGACCGTATGCTATGACCGGGAGAAGGGCGACGCCTTCTATCGGCTGGGCTTCTGTTACATGTTTCAAGAGCAATGGGCCAACGCATACGAATGCATGGAATCAGCAGCCATCTTTTACCGCCGATTCCGCAACATAGACGATCTGGAAGCCCGTCTGGCTCAGATTGACAATATGCTCAAGGGACTCAATGCATATTTGCATCCACAAAGCTCAGTGGAAGCAAATCCTTCACCGACGAAATGACATATACCCCAGCCGTTCCATAGAGCAGGATGCGCACGGAACGCTGGTAACGGTCTTCCATTTCCAAAATCACTTGCCGGCAGGCACCGCAGGGTGTCACTGGCTGCTCCAGCAATCCGGCCGCATTTCTTGCTGCAATAGCCAAGGCCACGATGGGCTGGTCTGGATATTGCGACTGAGCGGCAAAGATGGCTGAACGCTCTGCACATAGCCCGGAAGGAAAAGCGGCATTCTCCTGATTGGCTCCGATGACCTCCCTACCGTCAGCAAGGCGCAGTGCGGCTCCCACATGAAAATGGCTATAACGGGCATAAGCATTATCGGTGGCCCCAACGGCTGCCTTTACCAACCGTTGGTCTTCTTCTGGCAGTTCGTCCAACTGACAGAAGTTCATCTTAATATGAATGTCTAAGGTTTTCATGGCATATTTGTAGTATTGTTTCTATTCTTTCGTTGCTTCCTCTTCCACCCACTCATAGGCACCGAGGTCTGGTTTGTCGTCCCGTCGCACCGCCTTCCGGTCGTATTCACTATACCCGTGAAGCAGGACGGAACCAGCATCCACGGCAAAGGAACGGCCATCCAACCGGAAATCATACTCCAGGTTCTCGGTATCCATCTTCCGGAAATTCTTGATTCCACAGCGTACGGTGTCCTTCGGATTCTCCCAGATAACCTCCTTGATGTTCTCCGTAGCCTCCGTAACCTCCGGCGTGCGCAACAGACAATGGTCAAAGAGATAAGTCGCTTCCACATCGTCGCGGAAATCGGTCATAATCACATCGTCGGCATAGCCGGTCACGATGGTATTATAGACTTCAAACTGATAGAGCGGAAGCCGATCCTCACCACGATAGTTGGCAAAACGAAGAGCCATGCCCCTGTTGGCATCGAACGGATAGAACTGGGCGATGGTGCAGTGGCGGAACATGGCAGCTCCACCATAGACCGCTACACAGTCGTTCAGGGTATTAGTTATCTGCGTATTGTATACATCCAGCACGCAGCTGGTAGCCAACAGTCCGTAGCCTTGGCAATTATGGATAAGGCTATTATATAAGGTAAGCTTCAGATTGTCAACCTTTGACGAGTCACAGACGATTCCGTTGTAGGCACTGTGCACGTCCGCATAGTCCAGTTCATTGTCAAACGAGGAGGCATGGAACCGGATGCCCTGCCACTGACCGGAGACACGGTCGTAAGGCAGATAGTCAAACATGTGGTCTATACGGTCGCCACGCAGCACCACGTTCTTTTCGGACGTGCCCTCAGCCTTCAGCGTACCATAGACATCGATGCCCGCATCGTTGTGAAAGTACAGCGTCGTACCGGCTCCAAGCGTCAAGGTTGCCCCTTCGTCCACTTTCAGACCTCCATAGATGACAATCGGTTTCTCACTGGCTATCAGCGAGTCCCTGTCTATCTCCACGTCATGCCACAACTCGGCATCCCAGGTATAGGCATTGAGGTTCACCTTCTGCTCCACCCCACTCTCCAGCGTGAAGATGAGGTCGTCCTTGATGAATGTCGGTTTTTCCTGCATGTTCATAGGAGAAGTCAGTTCCACGAAAACACGAATGGAATCCTTATCCCGAATCTCAACATCATTCACCTGATAACCTTGGGCGGCACCGAGGTACACGCCGTCCACATTCACGCGGAACCCCGTCTGGTTGCCGTTCTGCAAACGGATATTGGCACAACGGATACCGTCTCCCGAACGGTTATACACCCAAAAGGTCTTGGTGGCAGTGGGAACACGGGAAAAGATGGTATCAAGTCGGACGGAATCAGTTGAGAATGTCAGCTGATTCGACGTTGAAGTCGTGAAGGAATCGTCGTCACTACACGAGGCCAGCAACCAAAAGCTCAGTGCTATTAGCCAATATACATGTACTTTCATTATTATAATAACGCCAGATATTGCCAGATATTGCATCCGGGCAGACGTTTATGCCGATAAAGTACCTTCATGTCATGACACGGCCAGGCTTCTTCCAAGGC
>CAMHEA010000134.1 GCA_946184025.1 uncultured Prevotella sp. | reverse complement strand
CCGCCCGTCCGTTCCGATATCATGGCTCTACCGTGAGACCATAACCCTTAGATGTGTGCAAAGATACATGCACATTGTTTCAAATCGTGGAACAACCGAAAGTTTTTTTCATTTTTTTCGGATTTATCCCTTGATTACCGCTACGGGGAGCAGCCGGGTCTTTACTTTCACAAGGTCAAGCTCGTTTGCTATCACCTCTTCAATGTCTTTGTAGGCGCCCGACGCCTCCTGCATGTCATCCTGGCTGCGGATGGCATGGACGATGCCCTTGGCCTCGAGTTGTGCCACCTCCTGCTGCATGTCGAGTGTTCTGATGGCCGCCTTGCGCGACAGTATCCGGCCGGCACCGTGTGAGCAAGAACAGAAAGACTCCGGATTGCCAAGTCCCTCGACGATGTAGGAGGCTGTGCCCTGCGAGCCCGGGATGATGCCGATGATGCCTTCGCGCGCCAGCGTGGCCCCCTTGCGGTGCACAATGACATTCTGCCCGAAGTGGTTCTCCCACGCAGCATAGTTGTGGGCTATGTTGATCATCGGCTCAAACTCGATACCCTTCAGCGAGTCGGCAATGACCTCCTCGATACGCTCCATCATTAGCTTTCTGTTGCACAATGCGAAATCTATGCAGTATTTCATCTCGCTCCAATACATGCCGAACTCCTTGGTCTCACGGGCCAGAAAAGGCAGTTGTATCTCCGGAGACACACTGGAGTGCCACCGCTTATTCAGCTTGGCAGCCATCTTGTTGTAATAGTCACCCACCTGCTTGCCAAGGTTTCGTGACCCAGAGTGAATCATAATCCAAAGGTTGCCCTCCTCATCCTTCTGCAGCTCTATGAAATGGTTGCCGCCACCCAGTGTGCCCACCTCATGGAGGATGGACTGGCTTCGGCGTTTTACCACTTCCAGACTGTCGATGTCATAGCCCACGGGCAAGTATTTCTCGTCCTGCGCCTCCTTGTGGTGGTCCATTCCGAGCGGTATGCGCTCCCTGATTCCACGCATAATCTGCTTGCGCAGCACCTCCGTCGGTATGTCGGCTACCTTCCAGTTTGTTTTAACAGCACACATGCCGCAACCGATATCCACCCCTACGGCGTTGGGGATGACAGCATCCTTACAGGCCAGCACCCCGCCGATAGGCATTCCCATGCCGGCATGCACGTCGGGCATGATGGCCAGGTGATGGAAAAGGAAGGGCAATGTGGTCAGGTTCTCAATCTGACGCATGGCTGTCTCCTCCACGCTACCCGCCCATATCTTCACCGGACGGTTGTTGATCATCTTTACTTCCATTGTCTTCTCTTTAATAGTTAAACCTTATATAATAATCGGGTAGTGCCTTGTAACTCAGCTTTCAAAACGTGTCTGGTTGTCAGACCGCGGTGCAAAGCTACTATCGTGTTACGCAATATTTTTGCGCAGTGGATACATAAATAATAAAATCACCGTAAAAAAAGAAAATTTGCCAGTTCTACGCAAATAGAATGCGCAAAAGTGTCGTATCTTTGTATTTGAAAAGAAAAAAGAGGTATCAAATGACAAACTTTGACATCATCCGCCAGGACGGAAGGTTACTTTATGAATATATCCGGGGCAGTCACCTCTACGGTCTCAACAACGAAGACAGCGACATCGACACAAGCGGTGTCTATATCTGCACGCGCAACGAACTGTTCGGATGCTTCGGCTACAAGCCCCAGGTTACCGACAGCCGTCACGACAACACATGGTATGAGATAGGTGAACAAATCCGTCTGCTCCTGAAATCCAACCCCACGGTGCTGGAAAGCCTCTTTGTGCCGAAGGACAAGATAATCGGCGACATCCATCCTATCATGCAGATGCTCATCGACCAGCGAGACCAGTTCATCAGTAAACAGTGCTTCAATCCTTTCTTCGGCTATGCCAAGTCGCAGATAGAGAAAGCGCGTGGGCTGAACAAGAAGATTGTCAACCCCGTGACGGAGCGCCTGACTCCATACGATTTTATCTATACTTTCAAGGGACAGGGTAGCACGAAGTTCAGCGACTGGCTCGGCAACCGCAGTTTACATCAGGAATACTGCGGTCTTGTCAACGTGCCCAATATGCACGACATCTATGGTGTGTATTATGATTTTGGGGCGCACATCGCCGCATGTCTGGATTGGAAAGAAGACGGGCGGTTTTTATCTTTCTGCCAAGAGTATTATGGAGAAACGGAAAGAGCCACTGTTATCGAAAGGCTGTCGCAGATGGTGCCGGCAGGCTATCGTGGTGTCATCAAGAAAGACGCCAAGGCCGACGAGATACGCCTTTCCTCCATCGATGACAAGAACACCCGTCCGATATGCTTCATCTCCTACAACCAGAGTGGATACTCCAGCCATTGTCGTCAGTATGTAGAATACCAGGAGTGGGTGAGCAACCGCAATCCGAAACGCTATGAGTCGAACCTTTACAAGAACTACGACTCAAAGAACATGATGCACTGCTTCCGGCTGATGCACATGGCAGCGGAAATTGCGGAGGGTAGAGGGATGATTCTGCAGCGAACTGATGACAGGCAGTTCCTGATGGACGTGCGTAACCATAAGTTCGAGTACGAGGAAATCATCGAGATGCTGGAGCGTGACAAAGAACGGATGAACCAATTGATGGAGAAGTCCATCATCCGTGAAAAGATAGATGTAGATTTCGTCAATGACCTGATGATAGAGATTCGGAAACAGCAATTCGGAATGTAAAATGAAAACACTTCCTTTTGAAATCAAGAAGAAAGGGCAGATTGTCGTGTTCATCGGCATTCAGGCCAGTGGGAAAACATCCTTCTACAAGGAAAGGTTGGCTCCTCATGGTTATGTCCATATCAATCTCGACACGTTACGCACTCGTTTTAGGGAATCACAGGCCATCCGAGACTGTTATGACCTCGGGCAGTCGTTCGTGGTCGACAACACCAATCCAGAGAAAACCGATAGGGAAAGGTACATTCCCGACGCCAAGGCACACGGCTATGAGGTGATAGGCATATTTTTCCAAAGCATAGTGAGAGAATGTATCGCCAGGAATGAGAAAAGGGAGGTGAAAGTCCGCGTGAAGGCTATTCCCTGCACACAGAACAAATTGCAGCTACCGGAATATGCTGAAGGTTTTGACAAGCTCTTTTTCGTGAGAATCAATGATAATGAATTTGAAATAACAGACTGGAGTGAATAAGACGATGGATTTTGACACCCTTGACAAACAGATGCGAAGTTTCGAGCAGTCTTTAGACAGGACGATGCTTGAAGGCATTTACGTCGTGGCCCGTCTCGACGGCCATGGCTTCACCCGCCTCACCAAGAAGGAGTGGGATTTGGAGAAGCCATTTGATATCAGGTTCCGTGATGCCATGGTGGTGACATTACGTCACCTGATGGAATGCGGTTTCCGCATCATCTACGGCTACACCCAGAGCGACGAGATATCGTTGCTCTTCCATTTGGATGACAATACTTTTGGCCGCAAGGAGCGGAAACTGCTCTCCATCCTTGCCGCAGAAGCCTCCGTCGCTTTCTCCATGGAGACCGGAAAGGCCGCCGTTTTCGACTGCCGACTGATTCCGCTGCCTAACGCAGGTTATGTGGTTGACTATTTCCGTTGGCGGCAGGAGGACTCGCACCGAAACTCATTGAACGCGCACTGTTATTGGCTGCTCCGAAAAGAGGGTTTTTCGGCAAGTGATGTGCAGAAGCAGATTGCCGGTTTGTCGAATGCGGACAAGAACGAGTTGCTTTTTTCCCGCGGCATCAACTACAACAATCTACCTCTGTGGCAGCGAAGAGGAGTGGCTATGTATTTCAAGGAGATGGAGAAGAAAGGGTATAACCCTGTGACCAAAGAGCATATCACCTGCATCAGGCGTACCCTCTATCTTGAGGAGAAATTGCCCATAGGCGAATCCTATGCTAATCTTATCAATACAATCATAGGAGCGAACGACCATGCCAGCCAATAAGAATGCACTGATACGCTACAAGACGATAGACAACTGCCTGCGCAACCGCTACCGCCGGTGGACGCTTGAAGACCTGGTGGATGCCTGCAGCGAGGCGCTCTACGACATGGAGGGCATACGCAAGGGTGTCTCTGTAAGAACCGTCCAGGGCGACATACAGATGATGCGCTCCGACAAGCTGGGCTACAATGCCCCCATTGAGGTGTACGACCACAAATACTACCGCTATGGCATCGATGACTATTCCATCATGGACATGCCGATGTCGCAGAACGACTACGACGTGATGCAGGAGGCCGTCGACATGCTTCGCCAGTTGGAGGGATTTGAGCAGTTTGCCGAGATGTCGGATGTGGTGAGCCGTCTTCAGGACAAGCTCTCCATCAGCCGCAACAACCGCAAGCCCATCATCCACTTCGACAGTGTGCCCGATCTGAAGGGAATCCGCCTGCTCAACCCTCTCTACAATTACATTGCGCACAGACAGACGCTCCGCATCATGTACCAGTCTTTCAATGCCCGGCAGCCCAAAGAGTTCATCCTCTGCCCCTACCTGCTGAAGGAGTTCCGCAACCGTTGGTTCCTGTTCGGCTCTAAAGCCGACGACCTTTTGCTCTTCAACCTCGCCCTCGACCGCATTAAGAGTGTGGAGCCGGTCGATGTGCCTTACCGCGACAATCCCGACTTCGATTCCGAGCATTTTTTCGACGATGTGATTGGTGTGAGCAAGAACCTCCGCAACAAGCCGCGCCGCATCAAGTTCTGGGCCAGCCGGGAGCAGAGCATGTACATCAAGACAAAGCCCCTGCACCGCTCGCAGCAGCTCGTCAGCGAGAATCCGGAGGACGGAAGTTGTATTTTCAGAATCGACGTGGTCATCAACTTCGAGATGTACTCCGTCTTCATGTCCTACGGACCGGGCATCAAAATCATCTATCCGC
>CAMHEA010000133.1 GCA_946184025.1 uncultured Prevotella sp. | reverse complement strand
GCTCTACGCTCTACACGACTGCCGTATCACTCGAAATGTCGGATGAACCATTTTTAATTTATTTTCTGACAAAAAATAAATTAAAAATTCTCAAAAAATAAATTAAAAATTCAGCCCACTGAGGCTCGATTGCTAACTGATTGAGTCTCAGTGGGTTGAGTGGCGTGTCGCTTTGCTGGGAAAACAATGGTAAAAGGGAGGTTTCGATGATGGTTCCGAAACCGGCTTTCAGCCTTTCCTAAGACCGTCGCAGCAGGTAGTTCTTGAAGTCAGCAAAGTCCTTTGACAGCGCAATGCTTTGTTTTTGTCCTTTCATAAAGGCCGCAAGACGCTCTGGAATCTCCACGTCAATGCTGTCAATGGCATCCACTTTCTCCTTAAACTTGGCCGGATGGGCTGTTTCGCAGAATACACCGACTTCTCCGGGGCGCAGGCCGTCCTTCAAGGCTTGGTATCCACAGGCACCGTGCGGGTCGAGAATATATCCGGTTGTGGTGTGACAGCGGCGCATTGTGTCTGCAATCTGTTCGTCGCTGTATGTGGCTCCGCTGATGAGAGAGCTGATGCGGGCATGGCTTTCGCCGTATAGGTCATAGATGCGGGCAAAGTTGCTAGGATCGCCTACGTCCATTGCATTAGCCAATGTCTGTCGGGTAGGCTTCGGTTCGTACCTGCCCGTCTGCAAGTATTGGAAGAAGATGTCGTTGGCGTTGTTTGCTGCAATGAAGCGTTTGACGGGAAGCCCCATCGTGTGACCGAAGAGGGCGGCGCAGATGTTACCGAAGTTTCCGCTGGGTACGCACATGACGAGGTTCTCGGCCAATCCTTGCTCCTTCATGCGGGCGTAGGCGTTGAAGTAGTAGAACGCCTGAGGCAGGAAGCGGGCCACGTTGATGCTGTTGGCCGAAGTCAGTTTCATGTGGTGGTTCAGCTCTTCGTCCATGAAGGCGTTCTTCACCAGTGCCTGACAGTCGTCGAAAACGCCGTCCACCTCAATGGCTGTGATGTTCTGCCCCAGCGTAGTGAACTGGCTTTCCTGTATCTTGCTCACCTTACCTTTGGGATAAAGCACATAGACATGGATGCCGTCAACACCCAAGAAACCATTGGCAACGGCCGAGCCCGTATCGCCCGACGTGGCCACGAGCACATTCACCTCGCCGTCGGAACCTTCTTTGCGGATAAAATATTGTAGCAGGCGTGCCATGAAGCGTGCACCTACATCCTTGAATGCCAGCGTGGGACCGTGGAAGAGTTCCAACGAATAGATGTTGTCTTCTACTTTCACCACAGGGCAGTCAAAAGTCAAGGTGTCATAGACAATCTTCTTGAGTGCTTCTTGTTCCACATCTTCGCCGAAGAATGCGTCGGCCACGGTGTAGGCAATTTCCTGAAAGGAATACTGCTCAATATGGTCGAAGATTGCCTGAGGTAATTGCTTGATCTGCTCAGGCATGTAGAGTCCGCGGTCTTCGGCCAGTCCTTTCACGACGGCTTTGTGTAGGTCGGCGATGGGAGCCTTCTTATTCGTGCTATAATATTTCATCTTGCTTGTCTTTTCTCGATGCAAAGGTACGATTTAACGCGCAAAGCACAAAATGTTTTTGGCTTTTTCGATGGTGAATGTACCATACTAATGGTGGAAAGAATGAAGAAAGCCAAAAAGGGATGGTTAAGAAGGACTGGCGGATCAAACTTTCTCCTATAAACGCAAGAACCGCCGGACTCTGTGAGTCCGACGGTCTTTTCTCTCAATTTCAGTTCGTTCTGAATCTTACTCAGCAGCAGCAGTGTCAGCAGCAGCGGTGTCAGCAGCAACAGTGTCAACTGCGACAGTGTCAACAGAAGCAGTGTCAGCGTCGTTGTTTGCCTTGGTTTCGTTACCGCAAGATGCGAAAGAGATAGCTGCGAAAGCTACGAACATTAAAACTAATTTCTTCATTTTCTTTGCTTTTTAAATCTGTAAAACAATCATTTGTTTATTAAAACGATGCAAAGGTAAGCATTTTTTTGATACGGCAATCATTTTTTTGAAGTTTTTTTTCGGTCTTTTTGTAACATATTTCTAATTCATTGAAAATGAGAAAGATACAAAATGTAAATGAATGTTAAAGTTTTTTGTGTTCCCACACAAACGCAAAAAATGCTTTAAAATGATTGTTTTTGAACCTCTTTGTGCCCCATTCGGATCGTAACGGAAATGTGGGGGAGGAGGCAGAGGGATTCCGAAGCGGTGAAACTATTTTGAGATTTGCGCTTTTAGTTGTACCTTTGCATGCGGAAACCTGTTATATATATAATAAGGTGTAATTGATTGATAATACAAGTATGATTGATTCATCGGCTTTTCAAGGCAAGAAAGCGGCCTACTATACACTGGGATGCAAGTTGAACTTCTCAGAGACCTCCACTTTTGGGCGGATGTTGGAGGAAATGGGAGTCCAGACGGCTGTCAAGGGTGAGCGTGCTGACATTTGCCTAATCAATACTTGCTCGGTGACGGAGGTGGCTGACCATAAGTGTCGGCAGGCTATCCATCGTATGGTACGCGAGAATCCGGGGGCGTTGGTGGTCGTTACGGGCTGCTATGCGCAGTTGGAGGCGGAGAAGGTGAGTCATATTGATGGCGTGGACCTGGTCCTTGGAAGCAACGAGAAGGCACAGCTGATTCCTTATCTGAGCGATGCCTTCGTCCGGAAAAGTGCAGTGCGGCAACAGGGGGAGGCCTCGGGGAGTGTCGATTCCCTGCACGAACACCATTCGGTGAAGACCAAGGACATCCTGTCTTTTCAGCCTTCGTGTTCCAAGGGTAACCGTACGCGCTATTTCCTGAAAGTGCAGGATGGTTGTAATTACTTCTGCACTTACTGTACAATACCTTATGCGCGGGGCTTTTCGCGTAACCCTACTATTCAATCGTTGGTCGCTCAGGCGCGACAGGCGGCTCAGGAAGGAGGCAAGGAGATTGTGCTGACGGGTGTCAACATTGGAGATTTCGGTCGGACAACCGGCGAAAGTTTCCTGGATCTGGTTCAGGCACTAGACGACGTGGGAGGAATCCACCGCTACCGTATCAGCAGTATGGAGCCGAATCTGCTCAGCGACGAGCTCATTGACTTCTGTGCGCATTCGCGGGCATTTATGCCGCATTTCCATATACCCCTGCAAAGCGGTTCTGATGAGGTGTTGCGATTGATGCACCGTCGTTACGATACGGCACTGTTTGCCCATAAGATACGGCTCATCAAGGAGCGGATGCCCGATGCCTTTATCGGTGTGGACGTGATGGTGGGCACGCGAGGTGAACGGCCGGAGCTGTTTGAAGCGTGTTACGAGTTCCTGTCTGGACTCGACGTGACGCAACTTCATGTTTTTCCGTACTCTGAAAGGCCGGGAACAGCAGCACTGAAGATACCCTATGTAGTATCGGACCAGGACAAGAAAGCGCGTTCGCACCGCCTGCTGACGTTGTCTGACGAGAAGACCCAAGCGTTCTATGCAGCCCATATCGGTCAGGAAGCAGAGGTGCTGTTTGAAAAAGCATCAAGAGGCAGGGCCATGCACGGATTCACCAGAAACTATATCCGGGTGGAACTGTCGCCCGCTGATGCCCGGGAGGAGTACGACAACCAGTTGCTTCGTGTCCGTCTGGGGAGTTTCAACCATGATAAAACGGCGTTGAAGGGGACGCTGATATGACGCTTAATCGTATGAACAGAATAGCAATCGTAATATTGAATTGGAACGGGAGGGCCATGCTGAAGCGTTTCTTGCCTACTGTGCTGGCTTCTTTGGACGATGGGGCTGAGGTCATCGTGGCTGACAATGCTTCTACTGACGACTCCGTCATGTGGCTGAAGGAGCACTTTCCGCAGGTCAGGCAGATTGTCCTGGAGCAGAACTGGGGCTTCGCCGAAGGCTACAATCGTGCACTGAAGCAGGTGGAAGCTGAATACTATGTGCTGCTGAACAGCGACGTTGAAGTGACGGAGCATTGGCTGACACCGCTCGTCGCATATATGGACCGTCATCCGGACGTGGCTGCTTGCCAGCCGAAGCTTCTGTCGGAACGCGACAAAAACAGTTTCGAGTATGCTGGGGCCTGCGGTGGCTATCTGGACAAGTATGGCTATCCCTTCTGTCGAGGTCGCATCTTCGACACCGTGGAGCCTGATGAAGGGCAATATGACACCGTCAGTGAGGTGCTTTGGGCTACGGGGGCATGTCTGATGATCCGTGCTCGTGACTATTGGGAGGTTGGCGGACTCGACGGTCGCTTTTTTGCGCACAACGAAGAGATTGACCTTTGCTGGCGGCTCTGCCAGTATGGTCGCCGGATTTGCTGCATTCCCACCAGCAAGGTCTATCATGTGGGTGGCGGAACATTGCCAAAGGACAATCCGATGAAGACGTTCCTGAACTTCCGCAACAATCTGACGATGCTCTACAAGAACTTGCCCGACGGCGAACTGCACAAGGTGATGCGCATGAGATGGTTCCTTGACTATCTCGCGGCTCTGCAAACACTGCTGCTCAATGGCCATTGGGGAGACTGCAAGGCCATCTTCCGGGCCAGACGTGCTTTCAAGAAGTGGAAGCATGACTTTGACGACGACCGCAGAGACATACAGGAGCGGCGACAGATGAAATCTTTACTGGTGGGGCGGAAGCCCTATTCCGTGCTTTGGCAATACTATGCAAAAGGCCGCAGGCGTTATTCTGATGTGGAATAGGCCTGCGCCTTTTTGCTGAAAGGAGTTCATGGACTCTCCCGTTTTCCTGTTTCCATTCTTTCTCCATGGCCGATAAGACTATTGTCAGACACCGGATTCCATACCTTTTCAGCGTACTTGTAACTATCTGAACCTCAGCGAGATAGTAAAAGTAACTCAGTCGGAAGAATTTTTAAATTAAAAATTCTCAAAAAATAAATTATTAATTCTCAAAAAATAAATTAAAAATTGT
>CAMHEA010000132.1 GCA_946184025.1 uncultured Prevotella sp. | reverse complement strand
CGCCATAAAAGGCTTGCGCAAGAAAATTCTCAGTGGAAAATATAGATAACAGGACAACCGGTAGCATCTCTCACACAGGCTATTGAGATCTTTAAAATATGTAAAAATGCGGTCTTTCAGAAATAAAAGGTTATATTTGCACTCATAAAACAGCAAAAAGAATATGAATCTAAATTTGAGCTCTCAAATCGTGCTGAATAAAGTGCCGACAGAACTGTTCCGTCCCCGCAATGCCGTAGAGCGGAGTGAACTGACTCGACAGGAGAAAATCGACACGGAGATATTTCCTTCTATGGAGGAGGGGGTGAGGAGCATCGCCGACGTGATAGAACAGACTATCAAGGAAAAGACCAGGCAAGGTCAGCAATGCATAATCGGACTCGGCACAGGACTCTCACTGACGCCTGTGTTCAAGGAACTCATCCGCCGCAACAGAAAAGGACTGAGTTTCGAAGAAGTCGTGGTGTTCAACGCCTACGAATATTTCCCACTGACACCAACTACCAAAAACAGTGCCATTCAGCAGTTGAGAGACCTGTTCCTGAATCATATCGACATCAAGGAAGGGAATATCCACACGCTTGACGGAAGTATCGCCCAAGAGAAAGTATGGGAACACTGCCGCGACTACGAGCAGCTAATCAACACAAGCGGGGGTATCGACATCATGCTTCTAAGCATCGGCCGTATGGGGAACATCGCCACCAACGAGCCTGGTTCGGTGTTATCTTCCACTTCACGCATCATCCTCATTGACAATACCACCCGGGAAGAGATGACGCTCAGTTTCGGCAACAACGAGAAAGTGCCACCCTGCTCCATCACGATGGGTATCTCTACCATCCTCAAAGCGCAAAAGGTCTTCATGGTAGGCTGGGGAGAGGAAAAAGCGGAGATTATCCGGAAGACCGTAGAGGAAAAGATGACTGACGCGATTCCCGCGTCATTCCTGCAGGTACACCAAGACGCCCATGCGGTCATCGACCTTTCGGCAGCCTCCCGGTTGACGCGCATCATCCACCCATGGCTCGTCACCTCATGTAACTGGACAGACAAGCTGGTGCGCTCGGCACTAGTATGGCTCTGCCAGACCATTCATAAACCTTTGCTGAAACTCACGAACAAGGACTATAACGAAAACGGTCTTTCTGAACTACTGGCCCTCTACGGCTCTGCCTACAATGCCAACATCAAGGTATTCAACGACCTTCAGCACACCATTACGGGTTGGCCGGGAGGAAAGCCCGATGCCGACGACACCTACCGTCCCGAACGCGCTGTACCTTATCCCAAACGCGTCATCGTTTTCTCTCCTCACCCTGACGATGACGTGATATCAATGGGAGGAACCATTCGGAGACTGGTGCAGCAAGGCCACGATGTGCATATTGCTTACGAGACCAGCGGCAACATAGCCGTCGGGGATGAAGAGGTGACCCGTTTCATGCACTTCATCAACGGCTTTAACCAACTTTTCGGCAACAATGCCGATGAGGTAATCCGCAACAAATACCAGGAAATCAAACAGTTCCTCAGGCAAAAGAAAGAGGGGGATTTTGATTCTCGTGATGTTCTCATACTCAAGGGACTTATCAGACGGGGAGAGGCCCGAACGGCCTGCACCTTTAATCATATACCTGCTGACCACGTACATTTTCTCGACCTTCCTTTCTATGAAAGCGGTAAGATAGAGAAACTGCCTATGAGTGAGGAAGATGTATGCATCGTGCAAAATTTACTCAATGAGGTGCGTCCTCATCAGGTGTATGTGGCAGGCGACCTTGCCGACCCGCATGGTACCCACCGCAAATGTACGGATGCCGTTTTGGCAGCCCTTCAGGAAGAAAAGCAGAAAAATACGGAATGGCTGCACGACTGCCGTATATGGATGTACCGTGGTGCATGGGCCGAATGGGAAATAGAGAACATAGAGATGTGCGTGCCGATGAGTCCAGAGGAACTTCGAGCCAAACGTAATGCCATCCTGAAACATGCCAGTCAGATGGAAAGTGCTCCCTTCCTTGGCAACGACGAGCGTCTGTTCTGGCAGCGGGCCGAAGATCGTAACCGCAGCACAGCAAAACTATACGACGACCTCGGCCTGGCTTGCTATGAGGCCATGGAGGCTTTTGTGGAATATAAACTATCCTGACATAAAATACAAGTAGAATAAGCAAACAAGCAAATAAAAAAAATCATATATGGCAACAACAGACGACAAGAAAATCATCTTCTCCATGGTGGGGGTGAGCAAGACCATTCAGCAAAACCAAAAACAAGTGCTGAAAAACATTTACCTATCCTTCTTCTATGGTGCTAAGATAGGTATCATCGGCTTGAACGGTTCGGGAAAGTCCACATTGATGAAAATCATTGCCGGGCTGGAACAGCCCACCCAGGGCGAAGTGGTCTTCTCACCAGGCTATTCGGTAGGCTATCTGCCACAGGACCCACCTTTGGATCCGACAAAGACCGTCAAGGAAATTGTGCAGGAAGGCGTGCAGCACGTAGTGGACACCCTCAGCGAATATGAGGAAATCAACCAGAAGTTCGGCTTGCCCGAATATTATGAGGACCCTGACAAGATGGACAAATTGTTTGCACGGCAGGCTGAATTACAGGACGTTATTGACGCCACGGATGCCTGGAATCTTGACAGCCGTCTGGAAAGAGCGATGGATGCCCTGCGCTGTCCGCCGGAAGACCAGCTCTGCGAACATCTCAGTGGAGGTGAGCGCCGACGGGTTGCCCTATGCCGGCTGTTGTTACAGAAACCCGACGTACTTCTGCTCGACGAGCCCACGAACCATCTGGACGCCGAATCCATTGACTGGCTGGAGCAACATCTCCAACAATATGAAGGCACGGTCATAGCCGTTACCCACGACCGTTACTTCCTTGACCACGTGGCTGGATGGATTCTGGAACTCGACCGTGGAGAAGGCATTCCTTGGAAGGGCAACTATAGCAGTTGGCTGGAACAGAAGACACAACGGCTGGCTCAAGAAGAAAAGGAGGAGAGCAAGCGGCGCAAAACACTGCAGCGCGAGCTGGAATGGGTGCGTATGGCTCCCAAGGCCCGCCAAGCTAAGGGTAAGGCTCGTTTGAACAGTTATGACCGACTGCTCAACGAGACCGTGAAAGAGAAAGAGGAAAAGTTGGAAATCTTCATCCCCAACGGACCGCGACTGGGCAACAAAGTGATTGAGGCCCAGCATGTAAAAAAGGCTTTCGGCGAGAAACTGCTTTTCGACGATCTGAACTTCATGCTGCCTCCTAACGGTATCGTGGGTGTTATTGGCCCCAATGGAGCCGGTAAGACCACGCTCTTCCGCCTTATCATGGGATTGGAGAAGCCAGACGCTGGAACCTTTGAGGTGGGTGAAACGGTAAAATTAGCCTATGTGGACCAACAGCACACCAGCATTGATCCTGAGAAAAGCGTATATGATGTGATTTCTGGCGGCAACGAACTGCTGCGTATGGGAGGCCGCGACGTGAATGCCCGCGCCTACCTGTCGCGTTTCAACTTCGCCGGTGTTGACCAGCAGAAACTCTGCGGTGTTCTTTCCGGCGGTGAACGCAACCGTCTGCAACTGGCTTTGGCTCTAAAGGAAGAAGGCAATGTGCTGTTGCTCGATGAGCCTACCAACGACATTGACGTGAACACACTCCGGGCATTGGAGGAAGGTTTGGAAGACTTTGCCGGATGCGCTGTAATCATCAGCCACGACCGTTGGTTTCTCGACCGTATATGCACACATATCCTGGCCTTCGAAGGCGATTCCAACGTATTCTTCTTTGAGGGCAGTTACTCGGAATATGAAGAGAACAAACTGCGCCGACTGGGACGCGAAGAACCTAAACGTGTGAAATACCGCAAGATTGAAGCTTGACCTCCCTTTGTCATTGATTGAAAAACTATGGAGAATCCTTATATCAAGCAGTACCCCACCCTGATGAAGGGGAAGAAAATCATGTATGTGCATGGTTTCGGCTCATCGGCACGTAGCGGTACCGTTACTCGCCTACGCGAGATGCTGCCGTCAGCAAACGTGGTAGCCTTCGACTTGCCCGTTGACCCTCATGAGGCCATTGCCCTACTCCACCGTAAACAAGACGAAGAGCAGCCCGACCTCATCATAGGGACTTCAATGGGCGGTATGTATGCCGAACAGCTTAATGGTACCGACCGTATATTGGTGAATCCGGCTTTCCACATAGCCGACACGATGGGAGCCCACGGCATGGTGGGCAAGCAGACCTTTCTGAATCCACGCGAAGACGGCGTTCAGGAGTTTATCGTCACCAAGGCTATGGTGAAGGAATACAGGACAGTGCAGGAACAATGCTTCGCTAACGTCAGCAAGAAGGGCGAAGTGTGGGGACTATTTGGCGACGAGGACCCATTGGTGCATACCTACCCTGTTTTCATGGAGCATTACGACAGGGGCATTTGGTTTCACGGTGAGCACCGCATGAACGACCGTGTTTTCTCTGATGCCGTCATTCCAGTCATCCGATGGATTGACGACCGTCAGGAAGGCAGGGAACGACCGGTCATATACATTGCCATAGATGCGCTCCGTGATGAACGCGGACAGCAGCGTTCATCAGCGATGAAAGCATTCAAATACCTGTTGGAATCCTATAATCTCTTTATCGTAGCCGCAAGCCCTGCATATGACGCTGACTATATAAAAGGTGTACAGGAATGGACGAAAGATACCGTCAGCGTCCCTGCATTCGGACACCTTATCTTCACCAACCAGCGTAATCTCCTGCTAGGCGACTATCTGATTGATGCCATACCCTGCAAAGATTTCATGGGCACCCAGTTACATTTTGGAGACGACACTTTCAAGACATGGGAAGAAATCATAGAATTCTTTTCACGGTTGGGGGGACAGTAAAAGAACGAAAAAAGCCTTCCCATGGGAAGGCTTCTATGTGGAGAATATCGGGGTCGAACCGATGACCTCTTGCATGCCATGCAAGC
>CAMHEA010000131.1 GCA_946184025.1 uncultured Prevotella sp. | reverse complement strand
CTTCAGCCGCAATTCGTCCAACTTCACGATTGTGAACAGTTACTACAAGGATGGCTTCTATGAGATTTATGACAACAACAAGGGAACCAAGGTAACCGCCAGCCAGCTGGCAAGCGGTGAGATGGCTTACCGCCTGAACGGCAACAAGCAAGGTCAGGGTGTGGCATGGTACCAGAATGTAGGTACGGATGCTTATCCCACCATCGTTCCCAACGAGCAGTACATCGTCTACATGCAGGAGAACGG
Organism: uncultured Prevotella sp.; assembly: GCA_946184025.1. Lineage (GTDB taxonomy): Bacteria > Bacteroidota > Bacteroidia > Bacteroidales > Bacteroidaceae > Prevotella. The sequence continues at coordinate 4,754 of CAMHEA010000131.1, read as the reverse complement.
CACGTTCAGCAATGTGCCCACCGCTATAGAAGGAATCACTGCCGACAACCGTGAGAACACGGCCATCTACGACTTGACCGGTCGTCGTGTTGAGAAAGCCCGCAAGGGACTCTACATCATCAACGGCAAGAAAGTGTTGGTTAAGTGAGAGAAGTAGCGGAACTATTTCCGTCCTAAAGAAAGGGGCTGCCCAAATGGGTGGCCCTTTTTTCTTGTGACGCCCTTTTGCCTACAGGTTAAGATGCATTCGTTTTTCGAGCCAACGAAGGTTGGTCCATCGGAAAAGCCATTTCCCTATAATCAAAGAATTGGAATTCTTTGTCCTGCATTGTTGTACATTCCGAAAAAATTATTTAATTTTGCATTCATTATGAATGATTTCGAGACAGGAAACGATAGATGGAAGATAAAGAATACAGTTAAACCGTAATAAGACAAGGTGAACAGATTCATCAGAATCCCGAGACCATCGTGGCCAAAAGGAGCGAAGAGTAATCTGCGATGACACAACACGTTGAAATCACCCGCACAACACGTTGTGATTGCAATCTCAACACGTGGCCTGATAGCAGGAGAAGCCGAAAGCGACTGTCAACGAAATCAATCAATTCGCTCTGAATTTTACTGACTAGGAGATAGACGTTTACAAAAAGAGAAAAAAAAGGTCGAAAGAGAACATGAAAAAGGTGACGAGAATATGGATGCTAGCTGCTGCCCTCACCTGCTGTGGCATCTGCATGCTGATCTCATGCAAGAAGACCAACGCCAACGAGGCCGAGCTACCGCAAATAGAAGCAACTGAACTAATACGCACCAGCCAAAGCTGGGATGGAAAGGAGCTGCCAGACTATCCGCAGGGGCGACCTGAACTGGTGGCCATGAAATACGAAATCCCTGCTGGTCAGAAAATGGGATGGCACCATCATCCTGTGATGAACTATGGAGTGCTGGCGCAAGGCGAGTTGACGCTCTTCGGCCAAAACGGTGAGGAGAAAGTTGTCCACGAGGGTGAGGCTGTCGTGGAGATGGTAGGTACCATTCACCACGGAGAAAACCGCGGCACAAAAACGGCTATCCTCTACGTGTTCTACCTCTCGCAGAAGGACATGCCCCTGGCTGTACAACATTCCGACATCCCATTGGAATAAACATGACATGGTAAAAATGAAAGAAAAAATGGATAATTGAATATGCAGAAAGTATTATTATTGGCAGCCTTCGTAGCAGCCGCGATGCCTTCTATGGCACAACAGGAGAAGTATTCCGTCAGTGGAACATACACTGACAATGGTAAGAAGGTCTATCTGATAGACCGGTTGACAAACCATGCCATCGACAGTATGATTGTCGCCAATGGCAAGTTCTCTTTCAAAGGCAGTGCCCAAAAGGATGCTTTTATGGCCATCACGGCAGAGAACAAGAAGTGGCAGGTACTCTTCTTCAACGATGGTACACCTGTGACTGTCAACCTCAACGACAGCACGCTGAAGGGGTCTCCGATGAACGAGCGCCTGGTGAAGTACGATGTCGAGCAGGACATTCCCACCAAGGCATTTAGGGCAAAAACCTCCAAGATGAGCAAAGAAGAGATGAAGGCACACCAGGAGGAACTCATGGGAGAATATAACAAGATAATAGACGGGCAGATAGCCTTCGCGAACAGAATCTTCCAAGAGGAGCGCAAGTCACTGATTCCACTGGCTTACTCGGAACTGTATTTCTTCGACAATGGCGTGGAGGAGTACGACAAACTGGTCGAGGAACAGGTGCTGTTTGCCAAGCATCCTTATCTGAAGAAGGCAAGAGATGAAGTAGCCCAAATGCTGCAACCAAAGGAGAGTCCCAAGACAGCCTTTATCGGCCAACAGTTTACCGATCTGGAAATGGCCGACCCAGACGGCAAGATGCACAAGATCAGTGAGTTTGTCGACGAAGGGAAATGGGTACTCGTAGACTTTTGGGCCTCGTGGTGTGGTCCCTGCCGAGCTGAGATGCCTAACGTGCTGGAGGCCTACGACAAATACCATGCTAAAGGCTTCGAGGTAATTGGCATTTCTTTTGACCAGAAGAAGGAGCCATGGGTAAGAGCCATCGAGCAACTCAAAATGCCATGGATGCAACTCTCCGACCTGAAGGGATGGAGCTGTGCCGCTGCACCGGCCTATAAAATTGATGCCATCCCCGACAACATCCTCATCGACCCGCAGGGGAAGATTACGGATCGCGCACTTCGCGGCAAGGCGCTGCAAACCCGTCTGCAGAAAATCTTCGGAGAATAAAGTCGCAACAGATGCCGAAGATGATTAAGAGCCAATTGGGCAAAGGTTGGTCAGAACAGGGAAAGACCACCTGCACTGACGAAGGAGACAAAATCACAGCAACAAGGCAAGAAGGACATCAAGGCCTTTGACATGAGCAAGGACGGCAATTCGATATCTTTTGCAAAGGAGTCTAAAAAAGAGAATAGAAAAGTTACTTTGAAACGTATTAAACAACAGACACGATAAAAAAACGAATAATCTGACATGAAGAGAATCATCAACACAGCAGTACGGACAGCCATAACCCTTATTCTGACGACAACGGCTTTCACGAGCTGTCAATCCGCACCTGAGATACCGGAGCAACCCTGTATCATCAACTTCGTTAACTTCATCCGTCAGGTGGAGCCGCGCGACGAGCGTTTCACCAACGAGTATCTTTTCCAGACCACTGCCAACGAGTTGGCGCAACTGAACGAATACGGTTTCCGTGGCACCTTCCTGCTCCAGTATGATGCGCTAGTCGATTCTGCCTATCAGCAGCTGATGAGGGAAGCCAAAGAAAAAGGGCATGAAGTGGGCGCATGGTGGGAGATCACTGAACCGCACGTACGTGATGCAGGCATGACTTGGCGCGGAAGATACCCGTGGGACTGGCATGCCAACGTAGGTTTTGCTACAGGTTACACACCCGAAGAACGCGAGCGTCTGGTGGATACCTATATGAACCGCTTCCACGAGATCTTCGGCAGTTATCCTGAGTCTGTGGGTTCCTGGTTCATCGATGCCCACACGCTGCAGTATTTTTCCGACAAGTATGGCATAACGGCTTCCTGCAACTGCAAGGATCAGTATGGCACCGATGGCTATACCCTTTGGGGTGGCTACTGGAACCAAGCCTACTACCCAAGCCGCGTGAATGCTTACATGCCTGCACAGACCAGCGAGGGACAAATCCCCGTTCCTGTCTTCCGTATGCTCGGCAGTGATCCTGTGCTGCAGTACGACAATGCTCTCGACAGCCGAGTGCAGGGTGTCATTACCCTGGAGCCTGTCTATACGGGCAATGGTGGAGGCGGTGGAAACCGCCAGTGGATTGAATGGTTCCTCCCTGCCATGGCTAATAGCAAGAGCCTGGGGTTCAACTATATCCAAGCCGGACAGGAGAACTCGTTTGGTTGGGAAGCCATGAAGAACGGCCTGACGATGCAGATGCCAATCATACGTCAACTGGCCGACGAAGGGAAGGTCCGCGTGGAGACACTGGCAGAGTCGGGACGATGGTTCAAGGAGCGCTATCCGCTCACACCTGCCACATCCGTTACCGTAGACGATGACTTCCTCCACGACGGACGAAGCGCAGCGTGGTACGACAGTCGTTTCTACCGCATCGGACTCTTCTGGGAGGGCGACTTCTTTGTCATCCGCGACATCCATCTCTTCGACGAAAGCATCGAGTCGGATTATCTGCGTCAGGCAGGAACATCCACCCAATGCGTCTACACCACCCTCCCCATTGTGGACGGATACCTGTGGAGCACATCCGACGAGCGTGCCGGACTCCGTCTCGTAGCCCTGCAAGGAGAATCGGGCACAGAGGAGATTCCAGTCTTTTCCCATTCCTTCCGCCAGACAGCTGCCGATCAACTGGTGGTTGACCAGAAGACTCCCTACGGCACGTTCACTCTAACCCTGAACGAGGACAATATTACCTGCAGCCTACGCGCGAAGAAGAAAGTGAACTGGGCAATGGAGTTCACCGCAGCCCCCAAAGCCTCTCTTCCTTTCGACGAGCTTTCTGCCCAGGAGATGCGTGCGACCTGGAAAGGTCATCCCTATGCGTTCCATCTTCAGAAAGGCTCATTCGAAACAGCATCCTCTTCCTCTGGAAAACCGACATCGTGGCGTATGCATCCCCAACGCGGCAAGATCGTACTCTCGTGTCAGCTTTCTGACAGAGAATGAAAGTAAAATGACTGCATCCCTTGACTCTCGACTCTAGACTCTTGACTCTCGTCTTCAGTCTTTAGCCGCCAGAATTTCGGCTTAACTCCTTAACTTCTTAACTCCTCAACTACTGCCTCTTGCTTCATTTCCTAAACGTGAAGCGGTCTATGTTGATGCAGTCTTCATTGTCGCCCAGGCGGTCTGCACTGAGTTTTATCTTGTCGCCCTTGGTGTAGTGAATGAGGATCTTCTTCTCTCGCCACTGCTGCCAGGTTTCGGTTAACGGGAACTGCTGTGTCGATTTCTCTGTCCCGACGGATAAAGTCAGCTCGCGCCTGTCCCAAGAAGCATTCATGGGGCCTGCCGAGTAAGTGATGCAGAGTTCGTAGTCGCCACTCTCCAAAGAGGGAACGAACGAGACGGAACCTTTCTTGCCAAGTACGTCAAGACCTGCCACGAAGCCCCGTCCCGTATAACCGGGATGAACGTTCATCACCTTCGCCGTGCCGTGCAGTCTTGTCTGACAAGCATCAATGCTCCCGTCTG
>CAMHEA010000130.1 GCA_946184025.1 uncultured Prevotella sp. | reverse complement strand
GATGCTCACGGCTATGTGCCGGGCATCAACGACATCATCAAGGGTGGCTACAAGAATGCGAAAGGCGAGACGGAACCGTCGCTGGATGAGAAAATCCAACGCGGCAAACAGGCCATCGCGGCCTTGGCTGCCTACCGCAAGGCGAAAAAGGAAGGTGCTTCAGCAGAATTTCTCAATTCTCAACTCTCAATTCTCAATTCCAACATGAAGTACTTCGGCTACGGCTATGTGCAGTCGGCCGATCAGATTGTCCCGTATATCCCCGTCAACTTCTGGTCGTTCCGCGTGATGGTGGGCTTCGGATGCATCATCATCCTCTTCTTTGCTGTGCTGCTCATCATGACGTGCCGCATCCCGTTCCTGACAATCTTCACACGCCGGTTGTTGGCCACGTTTGGCTTGCTGCCTGAGACCGAGGCCGACAGCCATCAGATTACCGACCTGCCGAAATGGTACTATTGGACGGCTATCGCCCTGTTGCCGCTGGCCTATATCGCCTCAGAGTGCGGATGGCTCGTGGCTGAGTTCGGCCGACAGCCTTGGACCATTCAGGACATGCTGCCCACATGGGCATCCGTCAGCGACCTCAGCAGTGCCTCTGTGGGGTTGACCTTCTTCATCTTCCTCGCCCTCTTCACCACGATGCTGGCAGTCGAAATCAGCATCATGCTCAAGCAAATCCGACATTTCAACATGACGGAATAAAAATATCTCGGCATGACGCCATCTCGGCATTTCGATATCTCGATATCTCGATATGACGCCATAACGATATAACGAAAAAAATAAAATTATGGATTATTCTTTCTTACAACACTACTGGTGCTTCTTAGTGTCCCTGTTAGGTGCACTATTGGTATTTCTGCTCTTCGTACAAGGCGCCAACTCAATGGTTCGCTCATTGGGATATAATGAGGAAGGGCGCCGGCTCATCATCAACTCTACGGGCCGGAAATGGGAGTTTACCTTCACCACACTCGTCACCTTCGGCGGCGCGTTCTTCGCATCGTTCCCGCTGTTCTACAGTACCAGCTTCGGCGGCGCCTACTGGCTGTGGATGATTATCCTGTTCACCTTCGTCGTACAGGCGGTCAGCTATGAGTTCCAAAACAAACTCGGCAACTTCCTGGGTGCGAAAACTTTCCAGATGTGCCTGGTCGTCAACGGACTCCTTGGCCCGCTGCTCCTGGGCGGTGCTGTCGCCACCTTCTTCGAGGGCAGCAACTTCATTGTCATGAAGGACAACTTGGTTAATTCTCAATTTCCAATTCTCAATTCTCAACTCGAAATCACCCCCGTGATTTCGCAATGGGCCAACGCCTCTCACGGCTTGGATGCCTTGTTGAATCCGTGGGTGCTGATATTCGGATTGGCCGTCATGTTCCTGGCACGCGTCTTGGGCATCCTTTATATCATCAATAATGTCAACGATGACGACATCCGTGCGCGGGCTTCCAAACGGCTCCTCGGCGCAGCCGTACCGTTTGTGGTGCTCTTCGTCACCTATCTGGTTCATCTGCTGTTGAAAGACGGCTATGCCTACGACGATGCGGGTGTCATCTTCATGGAACCCTACAAATACCTGCATAACTTCATCGATATGTGGTACCTCACCGTCATCCTCCTCATTGGCGTGGTGCTGGTACTCTGGGGTATCGCAATAGAGGTGCTGCGTGGTAAATTGTCCAATGGTAAATATAGTGGCATTTGGCCTGCCGGTATCGGTGTCGTCCTGGTGGTGCTGCCCCTGCTGCTGATGTCTGCATGGAACCACACCGCCTACTATCCTTCCACCGCAGACCTGCAGTCGTCGCTGACGATCGTCAACTCATGCAGCAGTGAGTTCACGCTCCGCACGATGTTCTACGTCAGCCTCATCATCCCCTTCGTCTTGGCCTATATCGTCTATGCCTGGCGTGCTATCGACAAGAAAAAACTGGATAAAGACGAGATCCTCAACGACCACGCATACTAACTCAGTTCCCGTTCTTTTCAACGTGAAAGAAGTCGAACTGGGCAGTACCGTCTGAGCCGTAGCAGAACAATCCGTTGCGAATGCCTTTCCAATAGCCTGAGCGCATGGGGAAGGCATCGCCGGCGGGTGTGAAATGCTGCCCGTCGGTGCTGTAATAGAATTGGTGACGGTTGTGCAGACAGTCGTTGGTGATGCGCAGATAGAGTTTGTCGAACCTCCCTGGTTGGATGATTTCCTTCCGTCCGCCGAATTCCGTGAAGATGCCTTGTGGACAGATGCCGACAGCACGGAACTGTTTGCCGATGCAGCAGAGGCCGGCATAGCAGTTGCCCTTCGCTGTGAGCAGGGTCGTGCTCTCACTCTTGTAACCCACCATCTTCTGCGTCAGCATATTCCGGCAGGCCTTCAGACTGTCGGCAGGCAGGGCGTGTATCGTCAGAAAGCCCTTGTGCTGTGAAAGACTCCAGTGGTCGTTTTGCGGATTATGGTTCCATTGCCATTGCAGGCCGAGTGTGGAATCAAACTCATCGTCGGTCTGGAGTTTGGCAGGCTGGGAGGGTAGGGGCATCTGCCATTGGAATACAGGATTGCCCACACCGTTTCCATCCTGATCAACACCCATCAGCGGCCAGTCGTCCTGCCAGCGTACAGGCTGCAGATGAACCACACGCCCTAACACGGGTGTCTCCTGAAAATGAAAGAACCAGTTATCGACCAACGCTCCCTGATGAGGACCGTTGATGGCGGTGGGACCTTGTTCGAGCACCACCCGCCGCTCGTAGGGACCGTAGATGTTGCGCGAACGCAATACCGTCTGCCAGCCTTGACCCACACCTCCCTCAGGAATCACCAGGTAGTAGTAGCCATTGCGTTTCAGAAACTTCGTTCCTTCGGCCACAGGACCGGTGTAAACGGTCACGCCGTCGTCCAGCAGCTCACGGCCATCGGGCGACATCTTGTGAACGATAATCGGACCGGCACCGTGACGGCTGCGGCCGAGATACGCCTGTCCGTCGTCATCCCACAGCGGACAAGGGTCTTCCCATTTCTCGATGCGCTTCACCAGATGCAGCTGACTCCACGGGCCATGCGGGTCTTTCGCCGTCGTCATATAAAGCCCCTCTCGCGGGGTACAGAAATACACATAGAACAAGCCGTCGTGATAGCGGATGGCAGGTGCCCACGAGCCGCCGGCATACTGTTGGTTGCTGTCCCAGCCGGGTTCGTCGAAGCGTGAATAGATCTGACTGATATAGCGCCAGTTCACCATATCGTCGCTCTCCAGCACCTGCATGCCTATGAAGTGGAAATCCGAAGCCACCATATAATATTTCTGACCTACGCGGATGACGTCGGGGTCGGAGAAATCGGCATTCAGCACCGGATTGATATAGGTGCCGTCGCCCTGGTCGCCCCATCGTAGCTCTTCCGTATCCTCTTTCACGAAGTCGGGACGGGCATCGGGCTGCTCCGTCAGCACCTGAATGTTCTGGAAATGGATATTGCGGGCATGCCGGACGAAGAAGCCTTTCGCGGGCAGGTTTCCCCACATCGTCGCTTCCGGATATTCCTTCTCCTTCTCGTCTTTCAGTGCAGCCTCAATCTTCGGCAGGTCGGTCAGCGTGACGCCACCCTTCTGGTGGATGCTGATGTTCGACAGCCACACGTTCTCCACAGGATGACCCGTCAGACCTGTGATGCTGCAGCCCGTGGAGCCGGCATGGTGTATCTGGATGTTGTTGAGGCGAATGCCGCTGATGCGTCCCACATGGTCGATGGGAATCAGCTCGGCGATGGTGTCCTCGTTGCCGTTGCCGCTCAGCGTACCTTTTCCTTTCCGGAACTGATAGCCGCGACCGCGGTTGCCCAGACGGATGAAGATAGGCGACTCGGTGCCCTCAACGGTGATGTCGCTGACCGAGACGTTTTCCAAGACGCCACCATCGACAATCTCCAGCGAGATGGCTGACGACCCGATCCACTGTCCGAAGAACTTTTCCTGCTGGTCGGTGCTGGGCTTGACCACGATGCCGCTGATGTTGATGTTGCGGAAGCCGCCGTTGGTCTCCGTACCCAGTTTCACCGCATTGCAGTGACTGCTCACCACGCAGTTGGCGATACGGATGTTCTCGCACAGCCTCGGCGATGTGGATTTCAGCGTGATGCCGTCGTCATCGGAGTCGGCCATGATATCCGTCACAATCACATCATGACAGCCGTCCAGGTCGAGCGCATCGTTGTTGTAGTTGTTGCGGTTATACACCTTGATGCCGCTGATATGCAGACGGTCACAGGCCAGATAGTGCTGCATCCAGCAGCCGCTGTTGCGCAGGGTGATGTCTCGCACAATGATATCCTCGCTCTGTATAAATCTGATAAGGTGCGGCCGCGTGATGCCCTCGTCGTTCCACGACAGCTTCTGGAACGCCCGTCCCCGTCCGTCGATCGTTCCCTGTCCGTCGATGCAGACATTCTTCACCTTGTCGGCATAGATTAGTTGGATGGTAGTAGTCTGGGTGCGCAGCGACACATAGTCCGACTTCATCGGACGGTAGTCCTCCAGGCGGGTACTACCGTAGAGCGTTGCCCCCTGTTCCAGGTACAAGTGTACGTTACTCTTCAACACGATAGAACCGATCTTGTAGCTGCCCGTCGGCACCACCACACGTCCGCCGCCAGCCTTCCAGCAGTCGTCAATAGCACTTTGCAATGCCGCCGTGCTGAGTACCGTCGTATCGTTCTTTGCCCCGTATTCAACGATGTTATAGTCTTTCGCCCTTGCCGTCAGCAAGTGAAGAGCCAATAGTAGGAATAGAATTCTTTTCATCAGTTTTAACATTTTACACAAAGGTTCCGGTTCCTTTTGTGTAATTTTGTGTACAAAAGTACTGATTAATCTCGAATTATTCAAATTTTTCCTCCTTTTTTCGGTGACTGAAGCCTTGTTAAGACCTATGCTTTTACCTTGCAAAAGCATACCTTTTGCCTTCCAAAAGGCCACCTTTTGATGAGTAAAAGCATAGGTTTTGGTCTCCAAAAGCATACCTTTTG
>CAMHEA010000129.1 GCA_946184025.1 uncultured Prevotella sp. | reverse complement strand
ATGATCAATGCGCCAGTTGAGGGTATTTTTGGCTAACGCCCTTTCCTGAGCCTGCCATTACCTCTTTCTAAAAATTTCGTGATTACAATACAATAAGATGCGGATAATCCGCATCTTATGGAGAAATTGCACCCAAAAGGCAAAATTGTCTTTCTTTTATTCGCTCGTGTCAGAAAAAACATCTAACTTTGTCACAAGGAAACGGATTTAATAAGCAAAAAAATGAAAAACCTCAGCATCTTAACACTATTCCTGCTGCTCTATACCCATGTTCTATGGGCACAGACCGAAAAGGTGGTGACGTTCCTACCATCGACCGACCATGTTGACACGGAGAGTCGTGGCGAGCACAGCCTTTCCAAAGAAGGAGTCACCATCACGACCAGCGACGGCATCATGGGATACGACAGCGAATACAGGTTTTATACGCAAAGTACCCTGACGCTTTCTACCATATCCGGCAAACTGACAAAAATCATACTCAACGGCACCAAGTCACAACCTCCCAGCAATTTTACCAAAGCCAGCACCGGTACCCTGAAAGCCAGTTCCGACAAGACCAAGCTGACCTGGACGGGCGAGGCGCAGACCCTGACGCTGACGAATACAAGTACCGTGGTGTGGGTGACCTCCATCGAAGTGACGGTCATAAACGGTACTGACGAAAGTGGCAAGGCCGTGCCGGAACTGGTATTTTCCTCACCATCGGTGACAGCTACCATCGGCGAGCCCTTTACATCTCCTACCCTTTCCAAGCCCGATGAAGTGACGCAGGTGGAATATCAATCCAGCGACATATCCTTGGCAACGGTAGACAAAGTATCTGGAGCCGTCACCATCGGCGAACGTAGCGGCACCGTGACGATTACGGCTACGACACAGGAAACAGAACACTATCAGGCAGCTTCTGCCAGTTATACCATCATCATCAAGAATGCCTATGTCGCGGCATACGGTAATTATCCCGACAGCTACCTGTTAGTAACAGATGAGGAGACTCTGCGAGACGGTGACCAGGTGATCTTCGTACACATGTCAACCCCCAGCGGACAGGCCATGACGACTAAACAGACCGACCGTTACCGCGACGACACCGTACTGGCTGGCTTCAACGCCGATGGCTCTGTCATCCATAAGAACGACTATGCCCTCTTCACCGTAGAAAAATCTGGTGACTACTGGTGCTTCCATGACGCACTGGGCTACCTCTATGCCTCCAGTAACACGCAGAATGCCCTCGGCACACGCTCCGACATCACTGCCGATGCGCAGGCACAAGTCGCTATCACCAACAACGTCGCACGCATCCAGTTTCAAGGCAACAACAGCTACCGCTTCCTGCGCTTCTCCAACAGCTTGGAAGGGTTTGTCTGCACAGCCAGTTCCACCAACAACGAGCCTGTGAGGATCTACAGGAAAGCAGAGCTGCCCACCGAGACTTTCCAGATCAGTGATGCCAACTATGCTACCATCTATGCCGACCACGAGGTGCTCGTACCTAACGGCGTCGTGGCCCACACCATCGCTGATGCCAATGGCACTTTATACTACGGCACCAACTACAATGCCGGCGAGATTATCCCTAAACAGACGCCCGTCGTGTTGGAAGGCCATGAGGGTTCCTATGCTTACTTCATCACCAACACAGGGGTTGCCGCACCTACGCATAACATGCTGCGCGGATCCACTGGTGCACGCGACGATGAGCCGGGCTATCGTTTCTACAAATTGGCTTGGCGCAGTGACGACGACCATACGGCTGGTTTCTACTACGATACGCCCGACGGAAAATCCATTCAGATTGCGGCGGGAAAAGCTTATTTAGCCGTACCTGAGGATGAGGCACAGGCCAAAGGCTACGCGTTCAATGAGGACATCACGGGCATCCGCCGCCTGACGGCCGAAAGTTCTCCCCACCCCGTCTATAGCCTCAGCGGCCAACGTCTTTCCGACAACGCACAACAACTGCCCAAGGGTATCTATATACAGAATGGTAAAAAGATCATTATAAGATGAAGGAAGCTGCATATATCTCACCGGTCATCAAGCTCTATATGCCCCAGTCTGACATTCTGGAAGAGCCACCCGTCGTCAGCAGTTTGTACAATGACCAGCCTGCCTTGAGCCGAGAGCAGGAGGATCTTACCCCATCCGACTTTCCACCCACAACGGATGAAAGGCGGAGGAGCATCTGGGACGAATAAACCTAAATCGGTCATTAGCTTTTTGGTCTATCCTGTTTTCTAATAACCGATTGGAGATTAATACAATCTATGTCTATGGTAAAAGTCGCATTGCAAATGCTCATACACGATACAGCCGGATTGAAAATCCGACTGAGCAGCAAATCCGACTGAACAACGTGTTAGAACCCGGCAAGCTTTTCTTAGAAATCTCCAAAAACAAACCCGACGGCTGGGATGTCAGCGTTCCTCCAGCCGCCAGAGCGAAGCATCCTTGAAACCATTCAGGAAGTCTTTCACGGCCATCCGCTTCTTTCCGCTCAACTGAACCTCCAACAGTTCCAGCTGGCCGTCGCCACACTGTACAAACAAACGGTTATGCTCAACAACCAGTTCACCAGCCGCACCATCGGACAAACGGTCGGTCTTGGCCGTCTTGAACACTTTCAGTATTACAGACTGATGATTTACCTCATCACTGGCCACATCTCGCACCATCATCGTCCATGCGCCGGGATAAGGGCTCAGCCCCCGCACGAAATCATAAATGCGCTTAGCCGGCTGGTTCCAGCTTATCTGGCAAGTCTCCTTGAATATTTTGGGAGCATGATGAAGCCCGGCATCCCCTTCAGACAATGCCGGAAGGCTCTCTTGCGGGATGCTCTCCACCCGTCCGTCACCCTTCAGCATGAGATCAATGGTGTCAATGGCAATCTGTGCACCAAGCCGCATGAGTCCGTCGTAGACATACTCCACGTCAGCCTCATCGGGAATGTCGAAAGGCCGCTGAAGGATGATGCGTCCCGTGTCGATGTCGTGATCCAGGAAGAATGTGGTCACCCCCGTCTGCTTCTCCCCGTTGATGACAGCCCAGTTGATGGGGGCAGCCCCTCGGTATTGCGGCAACAGGGCGGCATGCACGTTGAAGGTACCGAAGCGCGGCATATCCCACACCACCTCCGGGAGCATTCTGAAGGCAACGACGACTTGCAGGTCGGCAGCATAACCACGCAGCTGCTCTACAAAAGCAGGATCCTTCATCTTCACCGGTTGTAGGACGGGTAGCCCCTGCGCCTCCGCATACTGCTTCACCGGTGAGGGCTGAAGCACGGAGCCATGCCGTCCCACGGGTTTGTCGGGCTGTGTAACAACAGCCACCACGTTATATCCACCCTCCACTAAGGCGCGAAGGCTCTCCACGGCAAACTCGGGCGTACCCATAAAGACGATTCTCAAATCTTGCTTTTCCATATCGGTTGTTTCTTGTTTCTTTCTTGTTACTCTGCACTGAGGTCAGAGACCATCTGGCGATAGGTGTTGAGGAAATGTGTACGGGTGATGAAGCCCATCAGACGGTCGTTGCCGTCAATGACCGGAAGGGCAAAGGCATTTGTTTTCTCAAAGGCTTGCATCACAGCATCCATCGGATCAGCCACGCGGAGCACGCACGCCGGCGGTGTCATCATCTGCGCCACCTTGAAACGATGGTAGAGTTCTGTCCGGAAGATGACATGACGGAGCTTGGTGATGTCGATTTCGCCAAGCAGACCACCGTCGTCGTCACACACCGGGATATAGTTGGTACGGCTCCGGCTGATGACGTGGATGAGCTGCCCCATTTCCATATCTGGCGAAACCGCCGAGAATTCCTTGTCGATAACGGCATCAAGACGCATCAGTGTGAGTACGGCATGGTCTGTATGATGGGTGATGAGCTTTCCTTCGCGTGCCAGTCGCATGGCATAGATGCTGTGCGGCTCGAAAATATTGATGGTCAGATAAGAGCACACGCTGACAATCATCAGCGGAACAAAGAGCTGATAGCCACCTGTGAGCTCCGCAATGAGGAAAATGCCCGTCAGTGGAGCATGCATAACGCCTGCCATGACACCTGCCATGCCCAACAACGTGAAGTTCTTCTCAGGCACATAGGTGCCAATCTGATGAATGTTCCATAGTCGGGAGAAGAAGAATCCGATGAAGCCGCCGATGAACAGCGACGGCGCAAAGGTACCGCCGCATCCTCCACCGCCATTCGTGGCCGACGTGGCAAAGACTTTTGTCATCATCACAAGCCCTACATAAACCACAAGCAGTTCCCCATGACCGGCAAAGATACTCTGGTTGAGCAGTTGGTTCCAATCAGACGCGCCTTGTCCATTGATGAGGATGCGCAGGCTGTCGTAACCTTCACCATAGAGGGCAGGGAAAAAGAAGATGAGGGTGCTGAGGACGAGTCCGCCGACAAGGAGTTTCACATAAGGATGGGGCGACAGACGGGCGAAACCGTTCTCACACCAGGTCATCAGCCGCATGAAGTAGAGTGACAGCAGACCGCAGGACACTCCCAAGAAGATCGTAGGCAGCAGACGCCCAAGCTGCCAAGCTGAGTCCATCTGAAACTCAAAAAGGGCATCACTACCCGTAAAGAAATAGGAGAAACAGGTGGCCGTGACACTCGCAATGAGGATGGGCAGGAGCGAAGCCATGGTGAGATCGACCATGAGGACTTCCAAGGTGAAGACAAGACCGGCAATGGGAGCCTTGAAGATGCCGGCAATGGCAGCCGAAGCACCACATCCAACCAACAACATCAACGTCTTGTTGTCCATTCTGAACAACTGTCCGAGATTACTTCCGATGGCCGAACCGGTGAGCACGATAGGTGCCTCTGCTCCCACGGAGCCACCGAAGCCGATGGTGATGGCCGACGCCACGACAGAACTCCATGTGTTATGTTCTTTCAGACGCGACCGCTTGGTCGATATGGCATACAGTACGCGGGTGATACCATGGGAAATATTGTCCTTGACTACATGGCGCACGAACAAGGAAGTAAGGTAGATGCCCACGACAGGAAAGAGCAGATAGAGCCAGTTGAATGTCTCCACACGGAAACCCGAACGCAACAGCGACTGTATCTGATGGATGAGCGTATGGAGAATGAAGGCTGCCACGGCAGCAAAGAAGCCGACGAAGAACGACAGCAACAACGTAAACTGACGGTCGGAGACGTGCTTCTCCCGCCAATCTATCAGC
>CAMHEA010000128.1 GCA_946184025.1 uncultured Prevotella sp. | reverse complement strand
ATTCCTTTGCAAGCCTTGGGTAGCGTTGTTTATAACCTTCGCGAGCCTTTGCAATGGCACGAGGATCAAGGTCATCCATACTGGCATCCTGGATAACTTGTGCCGACCAGTCCACTTCAACATCATCCTGCTCATCCAATATGGCATTCCTGCGTGAAGCAGTCAACTCTATCAACGAGTCATCCAATCTCTGCCATGCCTTGTTATGTGCATATACGGGTTGCCTCTTCATGTGTTTTGGCACATGGATAACCCATACCGTTTTATGAGTATCATCTGTAATGAACTCCTCAACAAGCAGCCCCTCTGATGGGAGATTGGTGCATTGGTCTATCAAACGGAGTCGTGCTTTTTGGACATCATAATTGTATGTATCCGTTCCGACTATTTTCAATGTTTTATCCTCTACAGCATTCCAGATGCCTTCTGCTGTGCGGAGAACATGGTGCTGGCAGCCACCGAACTCGGCATCAGTTCCTGCATAATTGCCCGTGGCGAAGAGACCTTCGACAGCGACTACGGCCACCAGTTGATGTACCAGTGGGGTGTACCCTACGGCTACGTCGCCCGCTGCTTCGTGCTGCTGGGCTATTGCAAAGGCGACTAGCCGAAAGAGAAACCCCGCAAGCCAGGACGCTATAATATTATTGAAGACTTATGACGAAAAAACAAGTTGTTGACCCGATATTTCCTGAGTGCCCTATCCGTAACATCATTGCACGGATAGGCGACAAGTGGTCTATTCTCGTGCTGCTCACCCTCGACGAAACCAAGCAGCCCATGCGTTTCAAGGCCCTTGAAGCCGCCATCCCCGACATCTCGCAAAAAATGCTCACCCAAGTCCTGCGCGACCTCGAAGCCGACGGCCTCGTGCTGCGCCACGCCTATGCCGAGGTGCCGCCCCGCGTGGAATATGAACTCACCGACCGTTCCCGCTCGCTCCTGCCCCACATCCACAACCTCGTAGGCTGGGCCCTCGATAACCTCAGCGACATCGTCAAAGACCGCAAGGCGTTTATGGAGAAGGGGTAACATGGAGTCGATTCTGAGGGCGAATCACTGCCGAAGCAGAACATTCCCTATTAAATATTCATAAAATCGCATGCGGATGATACGCCGTATGCGATTTTTTCGTAACTTTGCACTTGCTGACATGCTGAATACTTTTCAGGCGGATTGCGGTATGGTGGAAGAGAAGAAAAGAGTTGAACTGACAAAAAACAAGAGGAGGACAACGGGGCGCTTAAATAAAACAATCCGGCTTTATGCTATCATCGCAACATTGATGAGTTGCGTGTTTGTGTCATGGGCTGATGAGAAGCAGATAGATATTCATCCGTTACAAGCAGGAGGAGCATTGCCAAGCAATCTGATTCATCAAGTATATGAGGACAACGAGGGAATAATTTGGTTGGCAACCTTCCGTGGGTTGGTACGCTATACTAGAGGGACTTTGCGGATATTTCGCTCCAACCTATATACCCCAGAACTGCTTCCAAGCAATAATGTAATCTGTGTGCAGGAAGACTTAAAGCAACGACTGTGGATTGGAACAGAGAACGGGCTTTGTCGACTGGATAAGAAAACGGGTCGTATGGTTCAGATGGAGATAGACACCATTCAGTATCGCCGTGTAAACGAACTGCTTACCACTCGTGACGGGAATGTATATGCAGGAATGATCCGTGGACTAATGCATTTTGATGAGGCCTCAGGGATGATGGAATCTGTAGGACTGACCGATGTCAATATCCAGTCGCTTGCGGAGACGCCCAACGGGAATATCCTCATTGGAACCTGGGGAAAAGGCCTCTTCCTGTATTCGCCAAAGGAAGGATTCAGGTCTGTAGCATTACCAACGGCCATAGCCAGTCAGACCATCTTGGCTATCTATTACGACAAAAGCCATCGCCTATGGATGGGAACGCTGGACGAAGGACTGTGCCAGATGTCAATAGACGGAAACGACAAGTTAGAGATTGTTGCCCAGTACGCAGGGAAAGCCATTCCGTCGAACTGTGTTTATAGCATCACGGAATCAGAGGGCCGGATGTGTGCTGGTACGCGCAAAGGGCTTTTTGTGGAAGGGATTGCTGCACGGCTTCTAGGCGAGGAGGTGTTGGGTGTATGTACTGACCATACAGGTTGTTTGTGGGCTGCAACCAAAGGAATGGGTGTCTTTACGACAGCGAAGCAAAACAAAAAACCTGAGGCCACAATCAATCCATCATTTCAGCTGTTAACCGACAACGTCGGCGACCAATGGGAAGCACGAAACTATGGCGTGGCCTACAAACCGAGTACATCCGCTCAGGCTGTTCTGCTGTTGCCGGAACTTCGGCCCTACCGCTTGTCGCTGACTCAAGACGGACGGGTATTGATTCCTGTGCACGACGCAGGGGTCTATGTTGCTCGTCATGGAAAGATAGAAAAGCACTACAGCCGAAAAGCAGGTGACGAGTTCATACCTCATGATTTGGTGCATCATGCCGTGGAGGATTCGCAGGGCAATCTCTGGGTGGCAACCCGCCTTGGCCTTGGCGTCCGCTTTCATGATGGCAGTGATTGTATCCCGTCAGAAAGGTCAGGAATGCCGGACTATCTCAGTGATGAAATGTTTTTCCTGGCAGAAGACCGGCAGGGATTCCTTTGGGCTGCCACTTCCGAAGGCATGATTCGTTGCGACAGCATGTATCATCGCTATTCTGTAGAAGACGGAAATTTCCCCATTGGTGCCCCTTTGGATTTCTGTCAGGATCAGTCTGGGCGCAGGTGGGTTGGCACGGATGGCATGGGACTATGCCTGTATGACAGCATACAGGACTGCTTCGTCTCTGTCCATGAACGCCTGCAACTTCCCGGTGATGTTGTAACGGGTTTGGAAGCTGGTGATGACGGTTCGCTCTCAGTGAATGTCGGTACTGAAATCATACGACTCACTAATGACGAACTTATCAATATGCATCGCGTCTCTCAGCCTGATGCTACCACAAACCAGAAGTGGCTATGGGGAGCACTTTTCATCTTACTGTGTGGTGGTATCTTTGTATTATATAAGAAGAGACAGCACCGACCGTCGGGAGCTGTGGCTATAGAGCCTCGGCCACAGCCTGTCAGCCCAAGACTGTCAGATATGGTTAAGCCTGTGGTAGACCCCAACCAGCAGTTTGTCGACAAAGCAACCTCTATAGTGCTTGATCATTTGTCGGACAGTGACTTTGATGTGCCACAACTTGTCAACGAGCTGGGCACCAGCCGAACGACCCTTCACCGCCGGATGAAGGAACTGACAGGCGATACAACGACGACCTTCATTCGTAACATCCGCTTACAGGCTGCAACGCAAATCTTGAGCACGTCACCAAGTATACGCGTCAGCGACCTGGCTTATCAAGTGGGGTTCAACGATCCGAAATACTTCTCCCGCTGTTTTAAGGAGATGTATGGTGTGCTGCCTGCCGATTATTCTGTGGAGAAAGATGTTTCAGAAAGGGTGAAAAATGTTTCAAAAGCCCAGTTGGAACGAGATTCTGCTACTTCGGAACAATTGTAGTTCCAAGTCTCAATAATAATTTCTATCTTTGCCGCATCATAATTAAGAAGTGTTGATATGAAAAGAATCTATTCAGTTATCTGTGCGTTAGTGCTGATTGTCGTAGCAACGATGCAGGCAAAGGCAGAGGGACGGCATCCCGCCACGGTCATCATCACTGCCGGACAAAGCAATACGGACGGGCGGATGACTAACGACTCCCTGCCGCAGTATATCAAGGACAACGGCTATAAGTATTGTCAGTGGAGTTATGGCAGTGGAACCCATTCCGGAAATGGTGTTTTCAAACCCTTTTATCCTTGGATAGCGGGGGTGAAAGAACATGACAAGTGGGCATACGATGCCGTCGTGTACTACAGGCTGGAGCAGTTGCTTCAGGAACCTTTCTATATTATTAAGGAGTCGCTGGGTGGCACGAGTATCGACACGTTGTGCAAGAGCCGCGAGCAGATGTACTGGAGTGCCGATGCGCAATGGCTGGCAAGAAACCCGGCGTCAGACAAGGGAGGTAAGTCGCTGTTGAAGGCCCTGACCGAAAACATCGGTGCTTGCATTGACAAGCAGTTGAGTACTTTGCCACAAGGCTATGACATCAAGGTGATGCTATGGCATCAAGGTGAGAGCGATGTTGCACAGCAGGAGAGATATTATGACAACCTGAAGGCTGTGGTGGCTTACGTGCGTAACTATCTGGTTGAGAAGACTGGCAGAGGTAAATATGCCGCGCTGCCTTTCGTTTGTGGAACATACGCAAAGAGCGGGCGCGGCTATAATCCCAAGGTGGTTGAGGCTCTCTATAGGCTGGCACGGGAAGACCGAAACTTCTATGTCGTAGATGTCAGTGATGCAACGCTGCAACGCGACAATATACACTTCGACAAGAAGGGTACGGAACTGTTGGGGAATCGGGTGTTCGATACGCTTATTAACCATCAGATTATCACATCGCCGAAGGATTTCTGCTGGTATGACGGCGAGAAGATGATTGGCTACACGGTGAGCAAAAAGGTGTCGCCCGTGGTAGCAACGGCCCTGCAGATGCTGTCGGAAGACCTGAAGGACGTAACGGGAGCAGAGCTCAAGGAGCAAGGGGCACGGAGCAAGGGGCAAGATGGTAAAAGGGCTAAGATTCGCATCGTGCAATTGGATAAGGACAAGGTTGCGTGGAAAGGGCTGCGGTCGGCAGGAGTGCCTGTTGATGAACTGTCGGGCAAGAAGGATGCCTTTTATATCAAGGTACACGAGAATCAGTTGTTGGTTGTCGGCAGCGACGGACGAGGCACGGCATACGGCGTGCTGGAACTGTCGCGGCTGGCTGGTGTGTCGCCCTGGAAATGGTGGGCCGACGTGAAGCCGGAGCAGCGGCAGCGGCTGACGGTGGCAGCAGACTACGTGACGATGCAGAGCCCGTCGGTGGAGTATCGCGGCATCTTCCTCAACGATGAAGACTGGACGCTGCAGCCTTGGAGTTGGCGCACCTTCGACCCAGCCAAGCCCGGCTTTATCAGTGCCAAGACCTACCGGCAGATTTTCAAGTTGCTGATGCGCCTCCGTGCCAACGCCATCTGGCCGGGTATGCACGGCATGACGTCGCCCTTCTTCACCATCCCTGGTGCCAAGGAGGCTGCCGACTCGTGCGGCATCGTCATCGGCACCAGCCACTGCGAACCCTTGGGCCGCAACAATGTGGGCGAATGGAAGGTGGCCGAACGCGGTGCATACAACTACATCACCAACAAGGAGGGGGTGCAGA
>CAMHEA010000127.1 GCA_946184025.1 uncultured Prevotella sp. | reverse complement strand
TCATTGAACAAGATGTGACCCGCATCACCCACAAGGATACGCCCGAAAGCCTTGTCCTGAAAGGAAAAGACCTGGAGAAAATCGTACTCTCGCGTGCCGTTTCCAAACACATCGAGCGCAAAATCCTGACTTACAAGAACAAGACTATCATCTTCAGCTAAGTCAAAGCCCTCCTACCCATTCTTCAGAGAAACTCTTACACAAGCCCTTGAAAAGCCCGATAATGGCTTTCAAGGGCTTGCTGTCATATTAGATGTGCCTGTTTATATAAGAATAAAGTACACACGACTTTCCGAGGAAGCCCCATTTCGGGTCATACAACAAAATCAGGCCGTAAAGAAAAGCAAGCATTTTTTTTGCCCTTCCCTTATTTATTTGTACCTTTGCATCGTTTAAACAACACATAAGAATCGATTCGGTATGCTTTTCCAAAGAAGGTGTATCATATATTTTGTATAAGGATGCAAATAGCAATCGTAAAATACAACGCGGGAAACATCTATTCGGTGGTCAATGCATTGCGCCGACTGGGTGTGGAACCATTGTTGACGGATGACAAAGAAGTCCTATTAAAGGCCGACCGGGTGATCTTCCCCGGACAAGGAGAGGCCAGCAACTGCATGAAACACCTGCAAGCACAAGGACTGGACACACTCATCAAAGACCTGCGGCAACCCGTTTTAGGCATCTGTGTGGGACAACAGCTTCTCTGCCGACACTCAGAAGAGGGTGACACGGATTGCATCGGCGTGTTCGATGCTGAAGTAAGACGCTTTCAGCCCGTTCACCACGAGGATAAAGTACCAGCTATGGGCTGGAACAGTCTTGCAGGCATGAAGTCGGAACTATTCAAAGGAATCCCAGAGAATGCGTTCGTCTACTTTGTCCACAGCTACTATGTTCCCCTCTGTGAACATACGGACGCGAGAACAGAATATATCCTCCCCTACTCCGCTGCCCTGCACAAAGGCAACTTCTATGCCTGCCAGTTCCATCCGGAAAAGAGCGGTCGTGTGGGAGAAGCGATATTGAGAAACTTCTTAGAACTTTAGTATGAACAAGATAGAACTGATTCCGGCCATAGACCTCATCGGCGGCAAGTGCGTAAGGCTGACCAAGGGCGATTATACACAAAAGACGGTATACAACGAAGACCCCGTGGCACAGGCCAAGGAGTTCGAGCGGCTCGGCTTCAAGCGGCTGCACGTTGTCGACCTGGACGGAGCAAAGTCAAAGCACATCGTCAATGACCATGTGCTTCGTGCCATTACGGAAACGACCAACCTTGTTGTTGACTTCGGCGGAGGCATCAAGACGGAAGAAGACATTGAAAAAGCGTTTCGCGCAGGAGCCGCCATGGTAACGGTCGGAAGCATTGCCGTGACCGAGCCAGAGCTGTTTTTGAAGTGGCTCGACATCTACGGTGCTGACCGTTTGATACTTGGTGCAGACGTGAGAAACGGGAAAATCAGTATCAACGGATGGAAGGAAGATTCCCAAGAGGACCTGCTTCCTTTCCTGAAGAAATATATTGAACACGGTGTGCGCAATGTGCTGTGCACGGAAATCAGCAAAGACGGAACGCTGGCCGGTCCCGCCACTGCACTCTACCGACGCATCATGGACGAATATCCGCAGCTCCACCTCATTGCCAGCGGTGGCGTTTCGGCAACCGAAGACATTCTTCACCTGGAAGAAGAAGGCATCCCGGCGGTCGTATTCGGCAAAGCCTACTACGAAGGACGGATACAGGCAGACCGTCTGATAAGGCCCCGCCACCGTTCATTGGCCAAGCGCATCATCCCTTGTCTGGATGTAAAGGACGGCGAAACGGTAAAAGGCACCAACTTTGTGAACCTGCGCAGTGCCGGCGACCCAGTAGAACTTGGTAAAGCCTACAGCGATGCAGGTGCCGACGAGCTGGTGTTTCTTGACATCACAGCCTCCTTCGAGGGAAGAAAAACCTTCACGGAAATGGTTGAACGCGTAGCTCGCGAAATCAACATACCTTTCACCGTCGGCGGAGGCATCAACGAACTGGCCGACGTGGAACGCTTGCTGCATGCCGGTGCGGATAAGGTGAGCATCAACAGTGCGGCACTCAGACGCCCGGAACTCATCAACGAGATTACCAGCCACTTCGGTTCGCAGGTATGCGTGGTTGCCATCGACGCGCGACAGGATGAAGACGGCTGGCACTGCTATGTGAAAGGCGGCCGCGAACGGACAGAGCGGGGCTTGTTTGAGTGGGCAAAAGAAGTAGCAGAACGCGGTGCCGGAGAGATACTCTTCACCTCCATGGACCACGACGGATGCAAAGAAGGCTTTGCCAATGAAGCGTTGGCACGCCTGTCTGAAGAACTGCCGATACCCGTCATTGCCAGTGGCGGTGCCGGAAAAAAGGAAGACTTTCGCGACGCATTTATCAAAGGGAAAGCCGATGCAGCCCTGGCAGCCAGCGTTTTCCACTTCGGAGAGATTGCCATTTCCGATTTGAAACAGTATCTAAGAAAAGAGAATATCAACGTTAGAATATGAAAATAGACTTTGAAAAAATGGGCGGACTGGTGCCGGCAATCATTCAGGATGCACGGACCAAAAACGTTTTGATGCTCGGTTTTATGAACCAGGCAGCCTACGACAAGACCGTTGAAACAGGAAAGGTGACTTTCTGGAGCCGTACCCGCAACACCTTGTGGACCAAAGGCGAAACCTCCGGCAACTACCTGAATTTGGTCAGCATCCAGAACGACTGCGACAACGACACCCTTCTCGTCAAAGTAAACCCCATCGGACCGACCTGCCACACGGGAACGGACACCTGCTGGGGAGAAGAGAACACAGATAACCCATTGGCGTTCCTCTCCGAACTACAAGACTTCATAGAAAAACGCCATCAGGACATGCCGGAAGGCTCCTATACGACCAGCCTCTTCCGTAAAGGCATCAATAAAATTGCTCAGAAAGTAGGCGAAGAAGCACTGGAAACGGTTATCGAAGCCACCAACGGTACCAATGAGCAACTCATCTATGAAGCCTCTGACATGTTCTATCACCTCATCGTCATGCTCACCAGCAAAGGACTGCGCATTGAGGACGTGGCGACGGAACTGCGCAAACGGCATGATCCAGAATGGGACAAACAGCGTCGGCTGAAGAAAAGTACGGAATAGCCATAGGGCAAGACATTGCTTCCAAACGGGCAAGAAAGCCTATATTACAGAAAGAAATACCCTGTTTTACGAAGCAATAAACCCTATATTACCAAGTAACAAAGCCTATATTGGCAGTTGGGAAAAACAGATTCCGCAGGTGAACAGGCCTCAGAGAACAAGCAAAACGGAAACAGATAAACAAACAGATAAAAGGAAAGAAGTATGCTGATAGACTATAAAAACGTCAACATATATCAAGATGAGAAACTCATCCTGCAAGACGTGAACTTCACGGCAGACGAAGGAGAGTTCATCTATATAATAGGTAAGGTGGGCTCAGGCAAGAGCTCGCTTCTGAAGACCATCTATTGCGAACTTGACATTGACAAGGAAGATGCCGAGAAAGCTGAAGTGTTGGGGCTTAGCATCCTTCCGCTCAAGCGAAGCAAAGTGCCGGCACTGCGCAAGCAGATGGGCATCATCTTCCAAGACTTCCAGTTGTTGCATGACAGGACTGTACTGAAGAATCTCCGGTTCGTGCTGAAGGCGACGGGATGGAAGGATAAAACTGCCATTGACGAACGCATCGACGAGGTACTGAGCCAAGTGGGCATGACCGACAAGAAGGAAAAGATGCCACACGAACTGTCGGGCGGAGAGCAGCAACGCATAGCCATAGCTCGCGCCTTGCTCAATCATCCGCGTATCATCATTGCCGACGAGCCAACAGGAAACCTCGATCCCGAAACCGCCACCAATATCGTAAGGCTTCTGAAAGACATCTGCCAACAAGGAACAGCCGTTGTCATGTCTACCCATAACGTTCACCTGTTGGAACAATTCCCTGGCATTGTCTATCGATGCAAGGAAGGACGCATCGGCAATGTAACGGGAGAATACCAGGACATTGACCTGTCGCAGGAACTGGAATTTGAAGAAACGGATGAAGCGGCATCATAACGAAAAAAAATACAAGAACAAACAAATAAAAATACGATTATGAAAGTAATGAAGTTTGGAGGAACATCCGTAGGAAGTCCCGAACGGATGAAGAACGTATCCTCACTGGTTACCAAGTCGGGCGAACCGACATTCGTTGTACTATCAGCCATGAGCGGAACCACCAACACGCTCATCGAGATTTCTGACTATCTGTACAAAAAGAATCCTGAAGGGGCAAACGAGGTAATCAACAACCTTGAGCGCAAATACCTCGGCTACCTTGACGAACTCTACACAACCGACGAGTACAAGGAGAATACCCGTCAGTTTCTGGAAGACGAATTTGACTATCTTCGGACGTTCACCAAGGATCTCTTTACGAGTTTCGAGGAGAAAAGTATCGTCGCACAGGGAGAAATCATCTCGACAAACATGGTCGTCAACTACCTGCAAGAACAAGGTGTCAAAGCCGTTCTGCTGTCAGCACTCGACTTCATGCGTACCGACAAGAACGCAGAACCCGATCCTCAATACATCAAAGAGAAACTGAAAGCCCTGATGGAAGAGAACGATGGCTATCAAATCTATATTACCCAAGGCTTTATCTGCCGCAATGCTTATGGAGAAGTAGACAATCTGCAGCGTGGCGGAAGTGACTACACGGCCTCGCTGATAGGCGCAGCACTTGATGCCGAGGAGATTCAGATATGGACGGACATTGACGGCATGCACAACAATGACCCTCGCATCGTAGAAAAGACCGAAGCCGTGCGTCAGTTGAACTTTGAGGAAGCAGCCGAGCTGGCCTACTTCGGTGCAAAAATCCTGCACCCCACTTGTGTGCAGCCTGCCAAATATGCCGGTATTCCCGTCCGTCTGAAAAACACAATGGAACCCGATGCAGAAGGAACCATCATCGACAACGTACTGGTCCGCGGCAAAATCAAAGCCGTTGCTGCCAAGGACAATATTACCGCCATCAAAATCAAGTCCAGCCGGATGCTGCTTGCAACGGGATTCCTCCGCAAAGTGTTTGAAATCTTCGAAAGCTATCAAACACCAATCGACATGATTGCAACAAGTGAGGTCGGTGTATCCGTCAGTATCGACAACGATACGCATCTGAATGAGATTGTCGACGAACTAAAGAAATATGGAACGGTAACCGTTGACTCTGACATGTGTATCATCTGCGTTGTCGGCGACCTGGACTGGAGCAATCTCGGCTTCGAAACACTGGCATTGGAAGCCATGAAGAATATTCCCGTCCGTATGATCAGCTATGGCGGCAGCAACTACAACATTTCTTTCC
>CAMHEA010000126.1 GCA_946184025.1 uncultured Prevotella sp. | reverse complement strand
GTTATTTTTTTGCCGTTTCACTTATTTTTCCTACCTTTGCCATATCTATTATAAACCCTAATGTATCTGACTATCATGTGGAAAAACATCTTGCTCATTCCCCTTTTGGGTGTCGTAGGCATGGCCCACGCACAACAAACAGGCAACCTTTCAGCCACGGGAAGAGATTCTCTGAACATCCTGAACAACGGCCAGAACCCGAAGTCACAGACCCGATCGGTTGACGTGGTGGGCGAAGACCGTATGAACAAAGGTCTGGTGACCAGTTCGCTCGACGCGTTGAGCGGACAGGCAGCCGGCGTGAGCGTATCCAGCGGAGCCGACCGCATGGCCATGCTCTCCTCGGTGCGCGTGCGTGGTACCACGTCTCTGACCGGCGGCAACGATCCTTTGGTCATCATCGACGGTGTCTACAGCGACCTCTCGACGCTGTCCGGTGTCTATCCGGCCGACATCGAGAGCTTCACCATCCTAAAGAATGCCGCCGAGACGGCACCGTTCGGTTCCCGTGGTGCCAGCGGTGTCATCGTCGTGACCACCAAGAAAGGCAAAGGCGGGCAGTTCCACATCTCCTATGACGGCACTGTGGGTTTTGAGCACGCCTACAAGTATGTGGACATGCTCAACGCCAAGGGCTATGTGCTGGCAGCCAAGGAACTGGGTGTGAACTATGTAGACGGCGGATACAACACGGATTTTCAGCGAAGCATCACCCGTACGGGATTCGTACAGAACCACCACGTCGCCTTCAGCGGCGGCTCGGAACAGTCGAACTACCGTGCGTCTATCGGATTCATGGACCACACAACGGTGCTGAAGCCCAGCGGATACCAGAACCTCGTGGCTAAGCTGGACCTCCAGCAGAAAGCCTTCGACGACCTGCTGACCATCGACCTGGGCATCTTCGGCTCCTCACAGAAGAACAAATACATCTTCGACCAGCAAAAGCTGTTCTACTCAGCTGCCGCCATGAACCCCACCCTGTCGAACGAACAGCATCCCGGTGGCGGATGGGACCGCAATGCCAATGCGTCGCAGATCAACCCGCCAGCCGGACTCATCCGAGAGAAAGACCACGAGAAGAACCAGAACATGAACACCCACATCGGGTTTGACTTTGACCTGCTGCGCAGCAAGCCCGCATCGTTCCACTTCAAGCTCTTCGGATCATACAGCCACAGCAGCAACGAGAACGCGCAGTACCTTCCCACATGGGTATGGGGGCAAGGACAAGCCTACCGCAAGGAACAGAAGACGGAGGAATGGCTGGGCAATGCGCAGCTGAACTACAAGAACACCTGGGGCGTTCACACGCTGTCGGCCACGGTGCTGGCCGAGTATCAGCATACGGTGCGCTCCGGCTTCTGGACGACCGTGAAGGGATTCACCACCAACGAAATGGGCTATGACAACCTCGGAGCCGGAGCCGACATCCCGTTCGGCGGCACCGACAGTGACTATGACAGCCCGTCGCTCGCCTCTTTCATGGGAATGGCTGACTATACGCTGCTCGACTGCTACACCCTCTCGGCCTCGTTGCGTACGGACGGTTCGTCCATGTTCGGCAAGAACAACCGCTGGGGCGTGTTCCCGTCAGTGTCCGGCACCTGGGATGTACGGAAGACGGGAGCGCGTGCAGGCATCTGGGGCGATTTCGGACGCTATCTCACCATGCTGAAACTGCGCACAGGCTACGGACTGTCGGGAAATCTGGGCGGCATCGAGTCGTATAACTCCTTGTTGCTGATACAGCCGTCGGGCGTAGTGCCCTGGAATGGCTCCAACGAGACATCGTTCAGCCGGCTGTCGAACGTGAACCCCGACCTGAAATGGGAAACACGGGGCACGTTCAACGTAGGTCTGGACCTCGGCCTGTGGGACAACCGCTTTGTGATGACGGCCGAATACTACTACAGCAAGACGTGGGACATGCTCTATCAATATGACGTGCCCGTGCCACCCTTCCCCTACAGCAAGTGGGTGGCCAACCTCGGCGAGATGAGCAACCAAGGCTTTGAAATCGGAATGGGCATAACGCCCATTCTGAAGAAGGACATGGAACTGAACATCAACGTCAACATGTCATTCCAAAAGAACAAGCTGCTCTCGCTGTCGGGCTATTACAACGACATCTACATGGCCGCCTCGTCCATGTCATCCATTGGAGGCCTCAACGGAGCTGGCTTCCATGGCGGCAACAACAACATCGTCTACCAGATTGTCGGGCAGCCACTGGGAGTCTTCTACCTGCCCCACTGCTCCGGACTGACGGACAACGGCGACGGCACCTACAGCTATGCAATAGAAGACCTGGACGGCAACGGCATCGTCAACATTGAAGACGGCGGCGACCGCTATATTGCCGGACAGGCAACACCGAAGATGATGCTCGGTTCCAATATCTCTTTCCGATACAAAGACTTCGACATCTCCCTACAGATGAACGGTGCTTTCGGCCACAAGATATACAACGGAACGGCCCTTACCTATATGAACATGGGCTCATTTGCCGACTACAACGTCATGGCCGATGCCCCCCGGCAGCACATCTACGACCAGACGGCCACAGACTACTGGCTCGAACGCGGCGACTACCTGAACTTTGACTACCTCACCATAGGCTGGAACATGCCGCTGGGGAAGACCCGTTACATCAGTTCGCTGCGCCTGAGCGCATCCGTCAACAACCTGGCGACCATCACCGGATACGACGGACTCACGCCGATGATCAACTCGTCGGCCGTGAACGAGACGCTCGGCATTGACGACAAACGCACCTATCCTCCTTACAGGAGCTACAGCCTCGGCGTGAGCATACAGTTCTAAGCCAGCAACAGACAAGAAGACACAACCGTAAAAAACAAGAATGATGAGACTAACTGCACATACAACCCCAACGACAAAGAGAAGAAGGAGAACGATTCTCCTGCCACTATACCTCTCCGTCTGCCTGCCACTACTCGCATCCTGCCTTTCTGAAGACCCGCGGGGAGCCTTGGAGGAAGGGACGGCCTACACCGATGCAACGGTACTGGAACTGGGAACGGTGGCCGACATCTATAACTACATCGGCGGAAACAGCGACAGCCAAGGACTGCAAGGCACCAGCCGCGGCGTTTACGACCTGAATACCTTCACCACCGACGAAGCCATGCTGCCCACACGAGGCGGAGACTGGTATGACGGCGGGCTCTGGCAAGGGCTCTACCTGCACACATGGACACCCTCGGAAGGCATCCTCGGCGACACATGGAACTACCTCTATAAGGTCATCATGCTGTGTAACCTGCACCTGGAGACCTTAGAGGCCAACAAACACCTGCTCACCGAGAGCCAGCTGGAAGCCGACAAGGCTGAGCTCAGATCCGCACGCGCCCTGTTCTATTTCTATACCATGGATCTCTTCGGGCGCATCCCCATCGTCACCAATAGTTCCGCAAGCGCAGACAAGGTGAAGCAAAGCTCCCGCAGCGAAGCGTTCCGCTTCATCATCGACGAACTCCAGACCTGCGTTCCGCTTCTGAGCACCGACCATAGCAGCATGGAAGGCAACTACTACAGCCGCATCACCCGTCCCGTGGTGTATTTCCTGCTGGCCAAAATGTTGATCAACGCAGAAATCTATGCCGACGATGACTGGACAGACAGCGTCGTTCCCGACGGAAAGGCAATGACCTTCATCGTCGACGGAGAGACGATGAACGCCTGGGAAGCCTGCATCGCCTACTGCGACAAGCTCGAAGGCCTTGGCTACCGACTGGAGGAAGACTTCACGGACAACTTCGCGCTGCACAACGAGAAGTCCCACGAGAACATCTTCACCATCCCAATGGACAAGTATCTCTATGCAAACCAGTTCCAGAACCTCTTTCGCTCACGTCACTACAGCCACGGATCGGCCTTGGGCATGGATGCCTGGAACGGCACGTCGGCTACCGTCTCCACCATGAAGGCCTTCGGCTACGGCACAGAAACGCCTGACACACGCATGCCCTTGTCGTTCTACTACGGGCCGCTCTACGTCAACGGAGCACCCGTATTGCTCGAAGACGGAACACAGCTGGTCTACGAGCCCATGGAGTTGCGCCTTGACCTGAGTAATTCTCCCTACGAAAAGACGGCTGGAGCCCGTATGAAGAAGTATGAAACGGACCAGACGGCCTATGCTGACGGCAAGCTGCAAAGCAACGACATTGTCCTCTTCCGCTATGCCGACGTACTGCTGATGAAGGGCGAGGCACTCTACCGCAACGGCGGAGACGGATCGGAATATATAAATAAGGTGCGCAAACGAGTCAACATGCCTCCAGTCACCCTGACAGCCGAAGAAGCACTCGACGCTGCATCTTCGCCACTGCTCGACGAACGCCTCAAGGAACTGGTATGGGAAGGTTGGCGACGCAACGACCTGATACGTTTCCACCGCTTCCATACAGCCTATGACCAACGTCCACAGGCAGCCGGCGAGGAAAATGCCTTCACCACCGTGTTCCCCATCCCTGGAGGAGTGCTTGACCACAATGCAAATCTCACGCAAAATCCGGGATATTAAGCGCGAAAAGTAACCCGTATGGAGTCAGGAAAAATCCTGACTCCTTTTTTGGGGGCCGAAGGACGAGGCAAAACGAGCCAACAGTAAAGAATGAATCGCAAACATTTTATAGCTGTAACTCATAGCTTCGTACGCAAAAAACTAAGGAAATGCTTGCTAATTTCGAAAATAATGCATATCTTTACCGCCAGAAAAGATAAAAACCTAAACATTCAAGACATGCGAAAACTATACACTTTCTTACTGGCTACTATTGTATTTCCTGTTGCCGTACAAGCTGCAGCGGGATGGCCGGCCAACTATGGCGGCGTGATACTGCAAGGATTCTGGTGGGACTCCTACCAAGACACAAAATGGACAAAGCTCACCTCGCAAGCCGATGAGCTGTCTAAGTATTTCGACCTCATCTGGGTGCCCAACTCAGCCTACTGTGCCAGCTACAGTTCCATGGGCTATGACCCGTGCTACTGGTTTGACCAACGCAGTGCCTTCGGCAATGAGGGCACCCTGCGGGAGATGATTCAGACCTTCAAAGACAAGGGAACAGGCATCATCGAAGACGTAGTCATCAACCACAAGAAGGGCGCAGCCAGCAAGACCGACTTCCCCACAGAGACGTGGAACGGGAATACCATCAGCTGGAGCCTTGCCGACTTCTGCAAGGACGACGACGGAGGCTACTCAGTGTCACACGGCTACAATTTCTCCGGAGCCGAAGACACGGGTCAGGACTTCTCCGGCTATCCCGACCTGGACCACACCGGCAACAATGTACAGAAGAACGTAAAGCTCTACCTTGACTATCTGCTCAAAGATCTGGGCTACGCCGGATTCCGTCTCGACATGGTTAAGGGCTACGATGCACAATATACCCAAAT
>CAMHEA010000125.1 GCA_946184025.1 uncultured Prevotella sp. | reverse complement strand
CAAAATAGACGGCTGCCGTATCGGCATGGTTGTACTGGATGTCACGCAAGATGGACTTCTCCATGAATTCAGGAGGCACCATCGAAGAGAATTCCTGCTTACGAAAGTGGTGCGAATAGATGTTCTTCGCACCAACATGCACGTCCAGACGCGCATCATTGTCCAAATACATATTCTCCACCTCAATGCCTTCATTGTTGAACGAAGAGGCTATCAAGCGGTCGGAAGTTGGTTCTATATGTATCTTGCATGCGTAGTTGATGCCCCCACCCACGCCGACAGTATCGCAATCGAGTGTACGGAAGATGTTCAAGGCATACGGTCTGTACTGGTGGAAGAAACGTCCCAGCACACGCTCATCGCGTTTGACAAGCTTGACTTCATCCCCACCCTGGTTGACAAATCGGAAGACATGTTCCGCCTGCTTGGTTATCAAATAACGGCTGAGTGCGTGCCCTTGCAGGTAAAGACTATCCTGATAAATCCAAAACTGTACGGGCAGGCTGGACGTATCTGCATACAGGATTGTATCTCCCTCCGCCATGATGGCAGGATTGCCGTCCTCGGCATTGATCCACACACCCTGCAACATGTCTTTTGCTTTCTGATCCTGATGTGCTCGGGCATACTCGGTTCCAGAACCTCCACACGCAGTGAACGCAAGGACGATGCCCATGAGAGGCAAAAGCCGATAATAGAATCTCGTCATGTATGTTTGCTTTTATAAATCCAATCTTAATCACATTCCCTCAAGACACCGACAGGAAGCCATTGCCTTTTGGCCGCCAGCCTCCTGTCCTGTCCGTCCTCAGCGTCCGATGCAGTAATACTCGAAGCCTGCTTCTTCCAGTTCTTCCGCATCGAATATATTACGACCGTCAATGACCAATGCACGGTTCATTTCCCTGTTCAACACCTCCCAGCTCGGAAGCCGGAATTCTTTCCATTCCGTGAGCAGCAGCAGTGCGTCAGCATCTAAGGCAGCCTCGTACTTGTCCTTGCAATAGACGATGCGGGCTTCGACCGCCGCAGCTTGCGGACTGTTACTCATCCGGCGTTTGCATTCTTCCATGGCCACGGGATCATAGACGCGCAGAGAGCAACCGGCTTTCAATAGCAAATCGATAATGACCAGTGCCGTACTCTCACGCATATCGTCGGTCTCAGGCTTGAACGACAAGCCCCAAAGGGCGATGGTATGTCCTTGCAGCGACTCGCCGGCATAGGCTTTCTGGAGTTTTTCGAAGAGAATGGACTTCTGCTTCTCATTCACCCGTTCAACAGCCTTGAGCACTTCCATGGAGTATCCGTTGTCGTCCGCCGTCTTAATGAGTGCCTTTACATCCTTCGGGAAACAGCTTCCACCATATCCACAACCAGCATAAAGGAATTTTCGGCCGATGCGCGTGTCGCTTCCGATACCCTGGCGCACCATATTCACATCTGCGCCGACGCGCTCGCACAGATTGGCAATGTCATTCATAAACGAAATACGGGTGGCCAACATGGAGTTGGCTGCATACTTGGTCATCTCTGCGGAGGGAATATCCATGAAAATGACGCGGAAATTATTGATGAGGAATGGCTTGTAAAGCCGCGAAAGCATCTTCTTTGCCCGCTCGCTCTCTACGCCGACGACCACACGGTCAGGACTCATAAAGTCCTTGATGGCATTTCCTTCCTTCAAGAATTCCGGATTGCTGGCCACATCAAACGGAATGTCCACGCCACGCTTGTCAAGTTCGGCCTGAATGGTGGCCCGCACCTTCTGAGCCGTACCCACAGGAACGGTGCTTTTAGTGACGACGACCACATACTTCTTGAGGTTCTCACCGATGGTCTTAGCCACCTGAAGTACATACTTCAAATCAGCCGAACCATCTTCGTCGGGTGGAGTACCCACGGCTGAGAAAATAATCTCCTGCTCATTGAGTATGTCAGCCAGCGAAGTGGTAAACTTCAGACGGCCGGCCTTGACATTCTTTACCACAAGCTCATCGAGTCCAGGTTCGTAGATGGGAATCTCGCCGCGTGTCAACCGCTCAATCTTCCTTTCGTCAACATCAACACAGGTCACATTGGCACCCGTATCGGCAAAACAAGTGCCTGAAACCAAGCCGACATATCCCGTTCCTACTATTGCGATATTCATGATTCTCTCTTCTTTTTACAATAAAACCTTATTCAAAAACTTCCGCATCGGCCAGTGAAGCCGCCTTCAGATCCTTTTCGCTCGTCACCACCTGCGACGGGTCAATGGGCCAATGAATACCGATGGTCTCATCATTCCAGCGGATGGAAGCTTCGTGCTGCGGTGCATACACATTGTCCACCTTATAAGTGAACACAGCCTCGTCGCTCAGGACAAGGAACCCATGGGCAAATCCACGCGGAATAAACAGCTGGCGTTTGTTATCCTCGCTCAGCTCCACTGCGACATGCTTGCCAAATGTGGGCGAACTCTTCCGGATATCCACCGCCACATCAATGACCTTTCCTTTGATAACCCGCACCAACTTGGCTTGCGACCACTCGCCTTTCTGATAGTGAAGCCCGCGCAACACGCCGAACGACGACTTAGACTCGTTGTCCTGAATGAACTCCACATGATGGCCGATGTGCTCATCAAACTCCTTTTGTTTCCATGCTTCAAAGAAATAGCCACGGTGGTCGCCGAAAACCTTCGGCTCAATCACCCAAACACCCTCGATTTCTGTCTTGATATATTCCATACCTAATATATATAATTAATGTGCAAAGGTAATAACAAATTTAGAAACCGACAAATTTACGCGTCCCCAATTTACGGAGAAACAAAACGAATGCAGTGAAAATCCTTGCAGCAAAGCTTTCCACCGACATGCACCGGAGCTATCCGCATTTTCTTGGGAAGCACATCCGCACCACTGCAACTGGGAAAAAATGCCTTTCGGGAAAAAGAAACAAGGTCGGTTGCTTGCTGATTTCAGAAAAAACAATTACTTTTGCAGCCGTGATTGAATTGTCAAGACATATAGAGATTCTATTGCTGAGCAATGACTGCGTGGTTGTTCCGGGGCTGGGAGGCTTTGTGGCGCATCATGTGACAGCTCGCTATGATGCTGGTGACGGGCTTTTCCTGCCGCCGTTACGCACACTTGGCTTCAATCCACAGCTGACAATGAACGATTCGCTGCTCGTACAATCCTATGTCGAGTGCTATGACCTCAGCTATCCGGAAGCCCTGCGCCGCATCCAACAGGAAGTGGAAGAACTGCGGATTGAGCTGGAGACCCGTGGAGAGTATGAACTGAACGACATCGGCCGCCTGTATGTCAACGACAATGGGAAAATGGCCTTTACACCATGTGAAGCCGGCATTCTGACACCTGCAATCTACGGGCTCAGCAGCTATGAGATGACACCTATCCAAATGAAGAACAAAGAAGAAAAGCCAGCAAGCCAACTATCGGAAACGGCTCCGACAGGCAAAGAGCGGAAAGCACGGATCGTAGCAATCACCAACGACGAACAAACAGGACAGAAGATGCTCAGCATCAGTGTTAATGCCCTGCGCAACGCAGCTGTTGCAGCCGTTGTCATTGCCGCCTTCTTCTTGATTGTCTCGCCACTGAACTACAACCCGAAACTCTTGCAGACGGAACAAATCAAAAGCGGCATTTCATTCGACACGTTCTCCAATACAACGAAAAGCATTAAGCCCATCAAAAAGGAAATACCCGTACGCCCGGCTCAGGCAGCTACACCTGCCATAAAGAAACAACACCCCACAGCATCGCAGCAGGCCGTGCCGACTCCAGCTCAGACTTCCGCCTATTGGTCAATCGTACTCTGTTCACATGTAACGGAGGCCAATGCCAACTGGTTCTGTCAAGAACTGGCCAAGGAGGGTATCAATGCAAGCGTCAACATGAGCCAACAAGGCAATGTCAAGGTGCTCTACGGGCGCTACGCCAGCAAGGAAAAGGCACAGGAAGCTTTGCACAACATGCAGGGGAACCAGCACTTCAAGCAGGCATGGACCTTAGAAATCACAAACAAAGACTAAGCCATGAAGCGAGTACGCTGCCCTAAATGCGACCATTTCATCACATTCGATGAAACAAAATATTCCTCAGGACAATCCTTGATTTTTACATGCCCGGAATGCAACAAGCAGTTCGGCATCCGTATGGGAACGTCCAAGCTCTTCAACAAAAACCAAAAAGCCGAAAACCAGACTTCGGATGAGACGAATGAAGAGCCTTCTACCGGACAAGTGGGAGCCATCATCGTCATCGAGAATGTGTTCCATTACAAACAAGTGATTCCCCTACGCATGGGGGATAATGTCATTGGACGCTATCAGAAAGGGAATCCAATCAACTGTCCGATAGAAACCGTCGATCCCAGTGTAGATATGACACACTGCGTCATCAACGTAAGCCGCGACAAGAAAGGCCGCCTGAAGTTCATTCTGCGCGACGGCCCCAGCTATACCGGCACGTTTGTCGACAATGAAATCCTTGGAGACCGCGAACGAAGAGTCATCGAAGACGGCACGCTCTTTACCATCGGGGCCACCAGTGTTATCCTAAAAACTCAAAACGAAGCATCAGACCAATAGCAGGAGACCCCAAAAGGCTGCATTTTCTTCGTTTCCAACACCATCATTCATTTTCTGCCCGCATTCATTCATGTTCTGAAACTTTTTTCGTACCTTTGCAAACAATTTACAACAAAAGAACAGATGAATCAGAAAATGAAACCAACAGCCATATTACTCCTCCACTGTCAGGATCAGCCTGGCATCATCTCGGAACTGACGAAGTTCATCACGGACAACAACGGCAACATTGTCTACCTTGATCAATATGTAGACCGCGAAGACGGAATGTTCTTCATGCGCATAGAGTGGGAACTCTCTGAGTTCATGATACCCCGTGAGAAAATCAACGAATACATCAACACCCTCTATTCGCAACGCTACGGGCTGACCTTCAAGCTCTATTTCAGCGACGAACGCCCCCGCATGGCTCTCTTTGTATCGAAAATGAGCCATTGCCTGTACGACCTCCTGGCACGTTGGAAGGCTGGTGAATTTAACTGCGACATCCCTTGCATCGTGAGCAACCACGAAGACCTGCGCTATGTGGCCGAGCAGTTTGGCATTCCTTACCATGTCTGGAGCATCAAGAAGGATCACTCCAACAAGGCTGAGGTGGAAAAGGCCGAGATGGAACTGCTGAAAGAGAATAAAATCACCTTCATCGTATTGGCAAGATACATGCAGATTATCTCAGACGATATGATTGCACGCTATCCGCACCATATCATCAACATCCACCACTCGTTCCTTCCTGCCTTCATCGGAGCCAAACCCTATCATCAGGCGTGGGAACGCGGCGTGAAAATCATTGGTGCCACCAGTCATTATGTAACCGCAGAACTCGAT
>CAMHEA010000124.1 GCA_946184025.1 uncultured Prevotella sp. | reverse complement strand
AAGCGACATATAATATTTGCCACGGGATTTAAAGTCTAAATGGAATCCAATTATAGTCTGAATGGAATCCAATTAAAGTCTGTTTGGAATGCAAGTAAAGTCTGGAAGGAATGCATCCAAAGGACGGAAGCATTGCTTCCATTGGGCGGAAACAATGCTTCCATTGGATGGAACAAATATTAAAGCGGTTTTAATAGATGCAAATGTCTTGCAACACGATGCCAGGGTCGAGGAAATAGATTCTGACTGACTGTTTTCCCGCTGATGAAGACGGTATGTCTATGGTGCGAGAAGCATAGCCCCTCAGCACGTTCAGGCGCCACTCTGAGGTGAAGTCGCCCTCGTGGATGGAAAACACGGTGGGTGCTGCATCGCCCAACCTCACGGCATAACGGGCATCGCGTCCCTCATAGACGTGGAGTGTGGGCAGGGTGCGAATTTCTATTTTCGAGTCGTTCTCCTGCAATTCCACGGTGTATTCCACGTATGGGGCATCTTCAACGGAATTGCAGGAGGGAGTATCGAAGGGCAGCACGGTCACGCCGTCTGCATATCCCAGCCCTACAACCGTTTCAATCTGGCCGTTCTGGGCATTGTGTGATTTTTGATAGTTGTCAGCCGTCAGGCGCAGTCTTGGCTCAGTGGGGTAGGGAGGCCACAGTCCGATGAATATCTTGTCGATGCTCGCACCTGGCTTCAAATCGGTAACGGCTATCTTGTTTTGTCCTTTCTTCAAATGGATAGTTCCCACCCGGCTCCACATAGGGCCAATCCAGGGCGAATGCCATACGTTGTTGATGGGCGTGGCCGAGGCATCGAATGAGTCGCTGGCCGTCTTGACATGGCAGAACACATTGTCCTCAGGTGCTTTCGAGAAGTTGCGCACGGGTGTCAGGGCTTCCATCCAGATGGGTATTTCCCCATCCTTTTCGCAGGATATGATGGCACCCTGTGCAGAAAGAGCCTCGCTGACGGGGATGAAGCGTGGAGCGGGAGCTTTCTTCACATCCTCAAAGATTTTGGGCGTGCAGATGGGCGGGTCTATTTTTTCTGAGCGGAACCAGTGGTAAGGCTGCCAGTTGAAGAAGTTGTCCCACTTTCCGTTTCGGATTTCCTTATTATAGTGGTTTGTCCATTGGTTCAGTTCCTTGAACATTTGTTCCACCCTATGGGCATCGGCCATGGCACCGAGACTGTCGCCACGTGTGGCACTAACCATGCTGCGCTTGGCCAGCAACTGGTATTCGTTGAGCATGGCTGCCCCGCTGATGGGGTAGGCGAAGAGTTCGAAATAGGCATCTTTCAGCCGCTGGGGAACGCGCTCTGCCAGCGATGCTGCCTCTCGGGCCAATGCCTGCGCCTCACGAACCCGCTCAGCCACTTGCTGTTCGGTATAGTTCACGAACCACACATGCGCATCCTTGCCGGCAGCCTGCATCTTATAGTAGCGTGCCTGCAAGTCGGCAATCTCTTGTGCCAGCTCTGAGCCGAAAGTCTTGGCCGTCCAGTATTTGATGTAGTTGTGCGCCTCGGTGGGTTTCCAGCGGTTGATATCCCAGGCCAGATCCATGGCAAACGATATCTCCTTCTCTGCCGGTTTAATATCCCCCACATTGAATACCCAAATTTTCCTTGCCCCGAAGGTGTAGGCCTTGGTCAGTTCGGTGGCGATAAACGAAGGCGAGAGCGGACTGAGCCAAATCCAGCTGGCAGGGTCGCCATGGTAGGAGAGATGGTAGTAGATGCCTGCGCCGCCCTTACGCTGCTGTTCCTGCGGGTTGCTCAGGTTGCGGCAATAGCCGTGTTTGTCGTCCGACCACAGCAAGGTGACGTCATCAGGAACCTGCAGGCCGTTGTGGTAGGCATCGAGCACTTCCTCGTAGGTGCAGAGCACTTGGGGAATTTCCTCTATCGGTTTGTTGATATTACGCCTGAGCATGTCGCGCTGGTCGTTGATGGCTTGCTGCATCAGTCGTACGCGTTCTTGCGTGGTATTGGCTCCTTCCATGGGATAGTCGTGCACACCGCGCAGTCCCAGCGTATAGGTGTTTTCATAACGGCCGTTGGTCTTGATGCGCTCCTCCCAATAGTTCTGCATGGTCTGGCGGTTGGTGATGTAGTTGAAGTCGCCGTAGGTACCCACGGCCTTCCACTCGCCCTCGTTGTTGCGGAGCATCTGTTCACAATGCGACGTGCCCATCACGATGGCATAGTCGTCGGCCAGACGGGCGTTCTCAGGGTCGAAGTTAAAGGGCTTTGTTCCGGGGTGCATGGCAGGCCACAGGTAGTTTCCCTTCAATCGTAGCAGCAGTTCGAATACTTTCCGGTAGGTTTTAGGTCCCACTTCATGGTGTTCCTTGTCGAAGTTCTCTTCCGCCCATCGGGCCCAGCCTCCGAACCGTTCATCGTTGATAAAGATGCCACGGTATTTTACCGATGGTTCGCCCTGTATGAATGTTCCCCGACTAATCATCAGTTGCTCCTGATGCTGAGGCACGACATCAGCCCACCAATACCACGGCGACACGCCAATGGCTTCGGAGAGTGACAGCAGACCGAACGCCGTTCCGCGGCGGTCGCTGCCCACGATAACCAATGCTTCACCGATGTGTTTTGCAGGCTTCTCAATG
The DNA here is from genome assembly GCA_946184025.1 of uncultured Prevotella sp. Classification (GTDB taxonomy): domain Bacteria; phylum Bacteroidota; class Bacteroidia; order Bacteroidales; family Bacteroidaceae; genus Prevotella. The sequence goes on along the minus strand of CAMHEA010000124.1, from coordinate 2,890 downwards.
GTGGTCACAAGAAACGACTCCCACTTGCTGCGAATCTCGTCGACATGGATTTTCCCTTTGGCTACCAGTTCGTCAATCAAATTGCTTTTTCCGATGGTTCCTGCTATGACGGCACAGTTGGCCTTTACATCTTTCAGCCGTGCAGGATGTGCAATGGCGGGTTTCGTTGCCGTCACGCGTTCCACATCGTCGGCCAGCAGTCCTGCGGCAATACCTACAACAGGATAGTCCAGATTATCCGTGCAGATGGTGGCGGCCACACCATTATTATATAATGCGAACTGGCGGCCGGCCATGCCCTGTTCATTCACTTTTGGGAAACCCTTTTCTGCGGCCTTTGCAATCAGCGGAAGGCTGCACAAGATGATGATAGTCAGTATATGGCGTTTCATCTGATTTGCTCTATGGTTACTGTAGGTTTGAAATTCTTGTTGTCGGGATGCTCTTCGGTGAGCCAGCTGATGCTGACGGTCTTCTCTTCTCCACCGAGCAGCGAGAAATAGTTGTCTTCGTAGAAGGCAGGCAGCACCTGCTCCTTGGTCTTGCTGTTGATGAGGTTCAGACGAATCATCAGGGCTGGCATTTTCGACGGGTTCTTGACCGTCACTTTCAGACTGCCGTCCGCCTGCCGTTCCACCTTTGTCTGCAACTTGGGCTTTGCCATGCTTTGCAAGGCCTTCCAGTCGCCTTCCTTACGGCCTTCCCAGTAGAAGTTGTCAGCCAGAAGTGTCGTGCCGTCCTTCAGCGTCAGTTTCACGAAGTACACCTCGGATAGTTTCTCTTTATTAAGCGTAAGCGGACATACCTCCACGGTCTGGTCTTCCGGGATGTCTAGCTGTCGCGTTGTCTCCATCACCGTGCTGCCGTCCATGTTCACTACCTGTACCGATGCCGTCAGTCCCTGGCGGTTGCCTGCACTTTCGTTCACTACTTCGATGACATTCTTCAGCGGATTCCATGAGATATGCAGCGGCTGACAAGCCTTCTTCGAACCGAAATAGGCGCCGTTCACGTCGAAATAGTAATCGTAGGTCTGGAACACCAGACAAGGCCAGGCAGGGTGGCTCATCCACAAGAGTATGCCGTTGCGATAGTTGCTGCGCGATTCGAAGATGGCACGATAGCCCTCGTAGTTCACCCACTGGGCCCGGTCGGCATATTCCTTCAGGCTTTGCGGCTCTCCCAGACCGTTCTTAATACGCTCGTTGTAGGTGCTGCATTTTTGGGCACCATTCAGCGTGAAGTTGTGCATGGCCCATACATCGTTTTGCGGCCATCGGTGCTCCGGACGCAACATCCGGCACATGCTCTCGTAAGAAGGTACCGTAGGCATTCCGCGCTCTGAGTGGAATTTCTTCTGACCTTTCTCTATGCCGTAGAATTCCTTGGGACTCAAAGCCCTGTAGGGACCGCCGCCACTGACGTTGTAGTCGGCAGAATGCGAGATATAGAGACTGTTCGGACAGAGGTCGCTCACCAGCATGTTGAGTGCCAGTCCCAACCTGTCAGGAGGATTACCCTCATTGCGGCCGCAGTAGAGCGCCACCGAGGCATAGGGGCGCACCTTGTGCACCATGTCGTTGGCATTCTCGAGGAACATCTCCTCGTCTTTCGGATTGGGGCCGTCGTAGGGATTTGCCAGCCAGAAGTCTTGCCATATCATGATGCCATGACGGTCGCAGGCCTCGTAGAATTCCTCGTCGCCTACTTGTCCCACCCAGTTGCGCACCATGTTCAGGTGCATGTCGCGGTGGTAGCGCAGGGCGATGTCGTAGTCGCGGGCAGTATAGTCGAGGTTTATCTCACTGAACCCCCAGTTGCCGCCGTGGGCGATGAAGCGCCGACCGTTGATAAACAACTGAATGGCACTGTTCTCCAGCGTGTAGTCCATCTGTCGGATGCCGCATTTCATGTGCTTTTCAGCTAATGATTTGCCGTTGACCTTCGCCTCGATGCTAACATCGTAAAGGTAAGGTTCTCCATAGCCCACAGGCCACCACAGGCGGGGCTGTTCCACCGTGAACTTCTCCACCGCCACATCCTGTTGCCCGGGCTCCACCTTGATGTTGCGTGTGATGCGGTTGTCTCCAAAGCGGATGACGAGTTCGGCATCCATTGGCTCCTTGTTATAATTGTGTAAGGTAATGATGGGACTCACCTCTGCCGACTTGACGGCTTCCGGGTGTCGGGGTTCAACACCAGGCAGACGGGTATCGAAGAAAGCATCGCCGATGACTACACCCCCACGGGCCACCGTCAGCGTGACATCGTTCCAGATTCCGATATTCCGTCCGGGAACCGTCGGGAGCCAGTCCCATCCAATACTGGCGTGGAAGGTGGGATTATCTTCACCCAGCACACCACCGTTGGGCACGTTCCGCTCCAACGTCGGAATCTTCACGTCGCCATAATGCTCGTTGTGATAAATCCTGACGGCCAGCGCATTCCTTCCAGTTGTTTTCACCAGCTGGGTGATGTCGAAGTGACTGCGGATGAAGGCTCCCTGAATCTGTCCGACGGAATGTCCGTTCAGCCAGACGTCAGCCTTCCAGTTGATGCCGTCGAAATTAAGGATGAGCCGTTCGCCCTGCTTCAACGCGGGTGCCTCGAATTCCGTGCGATACCAGAAGTCGGCATCGAAGAAACGGTCGTCGATACGCGTCAGGTTATCATCATGGCAGATGTCTTCCAGCAGTCCGGCTTCCTGCCAAGCCCTTGCCACCGTTCCCGGAACGGGAGCCTTCAGCCAGCCGTCTGCCTGATAGCCAGTCTGCGCGATGGTCTCGCCACTTTCTTTTACTTCGTTTGTCCGCTGCACCGTCCAGCTCCACCCTTGGCCACTGGCGGCCATGCAGCATAGCGTCAATAAGGATAACAGAATCTGTCTCAT
>CAMHEA010000123.1 GCA_946184025.1 uncultured Prevotella sp. | reverse complement strand
GGTAAGAGTGTAAAAAGGGGGGATGTTTCTCTTATAAATTGCGCTGTTGGTGCTCGTAGAATTGCTCGAGCACGGACAGCATGTCTTGCGGAAGATAGCTCATGGCCTTCTCCACCATCCATTCCGGCACCTCATAGTAGGCTTCGGCAATGCTTCCGGCGATAGCCGCTTTGGTGTCAGTGTCGCCGTCGCACATCACGGCCAGGCGTATGGTCTCCTCGAAGTCATTGGCATCGAGGAAGCAGCGGATGGCCCATGGCACGGTCTCTTGGCAGATGCTGTCGAAGTGGCCCAATGCCCCGATGCGCTTGATGTCTTTCAGGGGCGGGATGTCGTAGCCGTAGAACTTTTTCACTTTGCCTTCCACCTCGCTCTTGGTGATGCGGAGTGTGCGCAGCCAGAAGATGAGTTCGGCCGTACACTGGGCACCCTTGATGCCTTCAGAGTGGCAGTGCGACACCTCGGCAGAGCGACGGGCCTCGTGCATCACTTGCTCAAAGTCGTCGAAGAGCCAGCCCACGGGGCTCACGCGCATGGCGGCTCCGTTGCCGAACGAGTTGTTGGGCAACGGGTTGTCGCTCTCTATCCAGTCTTGGAAACGCGGTCCGTAGCCACCCTTGGGGCGTGGATAGCGGCGGCACCATTCGTGCAGGGCTTCGCGATAGGGGCGTCCGTGGAGGATGGCATCGGCCACGGCCACGGTGCAGATGGTATCATCCGTATATCCGCAATCGTCCGTGAAGAGGGGGAAATCTCTCTCCGGCGGTGGTCCGAACTCGTATCGCGACCCGACGATGTCTCCAATGATGGCTCCTATCATGTCTTTCCTGGCTTGGGTGTTTGGGATATGGGGATATGAGACGTTTGGATTGGTGGGCGTTTGGGTGTTTGGGATATGGGGATTGTCATTTCTTGTTTCTCATTTAGCGAAGCACCCTCCTGCCTTCGGCCTCCCCCTCTCTGGTAGTCGCATCGGGAATCGAACCCGAATCTAATCTTTAGGAGAGACTTATTCTATCCATTGAACTATGCGACCAGCCTTGATTTGCCTGCAAAGGTAGTGGAAAAAAATGACATAGCGAATGAAAAGGGCTTTTATTTTCTGACGACATGGAAAATGCCGCTGCTTCCAACGGGTGGAGGCAGCGGCACTGGAAAGTTCTCTGGTGGTTTGTTCCGCAAGCAGGCTTCTTGTCTGCTGAATGCGAAAGCAATGCTTTCTGTTGCGGTTTAGTCGTCCCAGATGGAGAACTTGGGAAGGGTGTCATCCTGTGGTTCTTCGTCTTCCTCGTAGGCAAATTCCTGTTTCTTGGCCTCGGGGGCACCGCCGCCAGTGCCTCCATATTCGGGGCTGGTAGTGTAGAGAAGGCCCTCGGTGGCCGGTGATACAGTTTCTGTTATCGGTTGGATATATTTCATTTTCATGCTTTATGAACGTTTTTGGTTGAACATGTTTCTTGCTTTTATTTCACCACCGTCTTCTTGCCGTTGATGATATAGATGCCTTTGGCGAGCCGGCCGGCCTTGCCTGTCCTGTTGCGGCCTTGCAGGTCGTAGATGGTTTGGACTTCGGAGGTGGTGATGGCGGCAACGCCCGTGGTCTCTTCTTCCTCGGGTTCCGTAGCAGGTGTTTCGGGATCAACAACGGGTGTGTCTTCATCGTCGAACGTCATTTCCTCAAAGGTCATGGCAATCTTGGCTCCTGCGGGGATGTTCACGTTCATATAGGAGAGATGGGCGGGCATGTCGAGACCTTCTGAGGGCACGTCGTAGAGCTTTCCGCCGGAGATGTAGAGGTTGCGGTTGCCGTTTTCCTCTGCTTCAACATGCTTGTCGCGCTCGGTAATTGCCTGCATGAGGTTTTCGCCGTCGTATGCATTCTTGTCTTCCTCGCCGATGCAATAGTAGAGACCGGCTCCTGTTGTGTTGCCGATGGTTGATTTCAGGAGTACGCCTGTGTTAGCAGGGATGTAGGTACCGTCGATGGATTTGTCTTGTCCGCAGTTTACGCTTTCCATGTGTACCCACTGGTAGGTTTCGCCTTCGTCGTTTGTGTGGGTTCCATAGTTTCCTGCGGTGAAGGCAATCACTTTCGGGCAGTCGCTTTCGTCGTTCCAGTTTACGTTGTCCGGGTTCAGGTCTATGTCGAACTCTCTGGAGAAGGTGGCGAAGGTGTTGCTGATGTTCTTCAAGGGAACCTGTTCTGAAATCTGGTTAGATAGCGTTCCCCACTTCTCCTTGTACTTGTCGACAGCCGAACGGCGCACATAGATGTGCTGAGAGGGTGCAAACTCCTTCATGTTGTCGGTCAGCTTGAAGCGGACGGTGGAAAGATCGAGAGCCGGCTCTTTGTTGATGAAGAAGATGTTCTCGATGGTTCCGCTCAGTTCGCCTGTCGGTGCCGAGGTGAAGGCACGCGCGCCGATATACTGGATGGGGCCTTGCAGTACGACTTCTTTGATATTTGCCGGTGCGTTGTTAAACGCATAGTCGCCGATCATGGCGATGTTGTAGGTCTTGCCACCGCTTCTCGGGTCGGTGATGGTAGCCGGGACGACGAGCGTGCTGGCTGTTGAGGACTTGCTTCCAAGCATATTGGCACCCGTTTCCGACATGGGGAAGAACTCGCCGGTCTCTGTCTCGAATGAGGTGGTGATATCTCCGAAGTCTTTCCAGAAAGAATCGGCAGTCTTATACTCGTCTTCTACGCCGTTGCGGACGTACAGACCGATGGCTCTTTTCTTTTCCGGAGTGAAATTCTCTGGGTTGAATGCCGTGGCTGCAATGTTGGCAGCTGGTATAGGATGGTCTGTCAGGAAGGCGATGGACTTCAGGTTGTCGCATTTGTCAAAGGCATAGTCCTTGATGGAGTTCACCTGATTGGGAATGGTTACGTTCTCCAACTGCTGGCAGTAGTAGAAAGCGTATTCGCCAATCTCGGTAATGTCGGGCGAGAGAAGCGTGATGTACTTGTTTGCCTTGCCGGCAGGGAAGATGACGAGCGTACGTCTGCCTTCATTTGTGAAATACTTGTCGCCGCTCATCAGCATACCGTCAATGCTCTTGTATTCTTCGTTGGCTTCGTCAACGACGATTTCTGTCAGGCTGGAGCAGAACTCAAAGGCTTGGGGATTGATGCTTGTCGTAGAGGCGGGTATTTCCACCTTTTCCAACTTGTTGCAGTTGGTGAAGGCCGAACGTTCAATGGTTTCTACTTTGCTTGGAATATGGATGCTTTCCAGTCCGGTATTCTGGAAGGCGGCACTTCCTATCTTTCTGATTTCTGCGTTGTCGGCGAAAGTAACAGTCGTCAAGCTGCTGCAGTTGTTAAATGCTCCGCTGCCGATGATGGTCACTCGTGCCGGCATGGAGAACGATGCGAGGCTCTTGTCGCCGTCGAAAGCCGAGCTTCCGATTTCTTGCAGGGTGGCACTGCCGTTAAATGTGAATTCAGCGAGTTTTGGGCAAGCAGCAAAAGCACTTGAATAGATTTTCTGAAGTTGCGAATTGTCTTCAATCTCTACGCTGGTAAGGTTCGTACAACCATTGAAGGCATAGCCTATGATTTCTGTAACGCTGGCAGGAATAGAGATAGTGCTTAAATTTAAGCACTGGTCGAAGCTCCGGGCTCCGATGGATCTAAGACTGCCATCGCTTGGCAATGTCACGGTTGTGAGCCCCTTGCAGGCGCGGAAAGCCCTTTCACCGATGGATTCCAGTGAACTGGGGATGGTAACGCTTTGGATGTTGGAGTTGGCAAAGGCACTCTCAAGTATGTTGACGGTTCCGTCGAGTATCGTGTAGGCTCCGTCACGGGCTGTCGGGAAGAAAATCAAGTCCTTCCAGTCCTTGCTATAAATAACGCCGTCGTCGGAACTGTAGTATTCATTGGTTTCCTTTACGTTGATGTTGACGAGGCGGCTACAGTCCGTGAAGGCTCCGGCAAAGTTTTGCAGTTTGTCAGAGAGAACGATGTCAGTAAGGAAGTTGCACTGATGGACACAGCTTGCGTCCACTTGGGTAATGTCATCGTTCATAATCAGCTTGTGGATGTATCCGTTATAATTAAAGGCGTACTTGTGGATGAACTCTGTGTTCTCATGGATGGTGTATTCACTATCTTTCTTTCCGCCCGGATAGGCTATCAGCTCTTGGTAGTCGGTTGTATAGAGGACTCCGTTGTCGGCCACAAAATGCGTGTTTCCTTCATCAACGGTAATGGCCGTGACGTGGCGTGAATAATAAAGGAAGCCGTCTTCGATGGTTGTCACGCTTGTCGGGATGTTGATCGTATTGATTGTCTGGCATCCATAGAATGATTTTGATGCGAGGGTGGTGACGGACGATGCGATGTTGTAGTTTTCCGCATTCTCTATGGCTGGCGGACAAACAAGAAGCGTGTTTCCTGCCTTGTTATACAGGACACCGCCTGTTGCTGAAAAGAGCATGTTTCCGCTTGCCACGGTAATGGACTTGAGTTGTGTGCAACTCGCGAACGCTCCTGTGTCCACTGTGGTGAGGCTTGCAGGAAGCTCAATGGTGGTGATGGCGGATTCGGAGAATGCATTTTGATGGAAGGCTGTAAAGTGTGTGCATGCAGAAAAATCAACGGATGTCACACCGGAGAACGTGTATTTGTTGTTCTGGATGGCTCCGACAACCGTCCATTTCTTGCCAACACTGTCAGTAATTTCATCTGGGATGGCCAGTTCTCCGCTGAATCCTGATTTCACACCGACAATCTCTACCGTCTGATTGCCAGTTGATACGGTAAGCGTACGATAGTAGTTCCCGTCTTCTTTGCTCCTAATAATATCTCCTACATTGACACAGAAAGCTTCCACTGATGCCATGAATAGCGATAATAGGAATAGATACCTCAATTTATTCGTTCTCATTTGAGCTTAAGTTATTGTGCCAAGAACCACCTGCTTAGGCATTAATATCTTCTGAGAAGCGTGATGGCTATTGAATGATCATCGTCTCTGAGGCTCTGGAAAAACCCACCAAAAAATAATAAAACAATAGCCTCACGCCATGAGAATATATTGCCCCACATGGTTATGGGCACAATAATCCTATGACGTGAGCGTCCATTGCTATTACCCCTTTTGGTTTTGAAATTTTCCAGATTTCAGAGACAGGATAATATCTTCAAACGCTCCGTTTGTTCGTATGTCAAGTTCTTCCTGAAATGGCAACACTTCACCATTTGTTACGCAGGAAATACAGATGCAAAGTTATGAAAAAGATGTCGGGTTCAGTTGCAGCGGTTCTATGAGAAGGCTTATAATTAGCATTTTTTAAGATTTTCCGATGCTTTCACGGCCCTTTCTTGCTTAAACTTTGCCAGCCTCAGTGCGTCAAACTACCACTTATGAATTCTGGAATTAAAGTATTTAGACGTATGTTTTTTGAGAGAAAGGCATCCGGGAGTGATGCTGTGACTAAGCAGTGGATTGTTTCTTTCCTCTTGTTGATAGGTTCGTTGGGCGCATTTGCACAGGGAACGGTCAAGGGAAAGGTCCTCGACAAGGCCAATGACGAGCCTTTGGAGTTTATCAACGTGATGGTTTCGCAGGCCGGTGAGACG
>CAMHEA010000122.1 GCA_946184025.1 uncultured Prevotella sp. | reverse complement strand
AAGTCGAGGAAGTCCTTCTCAAGCTCCTTGTACTCGTCGGCCATCACGAAGCAGATGTTCATCAGCGAACGGTCTTCCTCGGCGGTAACGGTACCACGGAACAGCTTGTTGCGGTCAATCTCACCATAAACGATCTCAGCACGCTGCTGGGCCAGCTTGTCCATAGCCTCTACGCCACCCTGAGCCTTGATCCAGCGGAGGTTCTCCAAAGCGGTATAGATGGGCACCACGGGAGGTGTGTTGAACATAGAACCCTTGTCAACGTGAGTGCGGTAGTCGAGCATGGTGGGAATCTCACGGGGAGCCTTACCCAGCGCGTCTTCCTTCACGATGATGATGGTCACACCGGCCATCGACATGTTCTTCTGGGCACCGGCATAGATGGCGTCGTACTTGGCCACGTCAACGGGACGGCTGAAGATATCGGAAGACATATCGGCAATCAGACGCACGGGAACATCGAGGTCGTAGCGCATCTCAGTACCGTAGATAGTGTTGTTAGAAGTAATGTGCAGATAGTCAGCATCGGCAGGAACGGTCCATCCCTTGGGGATGAAAGTGTAGTTGGCATCAGCTGAAGAAGCCACTTCAACCACCTCACCGAAAAGTTTTGCTTCCTTCATGGCCTTCTTTGCCCAAACACCGGTGTTCAGATAAGCGGCCTTCTTGATCAGGAAGTTGTAGGGAATCATACAGAATTCCAGGGAGGCACCACCACCGAGGAACAGCACCTTGTAACCATCGGGCACGTTGAGCAGTTCCTTCACGAGTGCTTCAGCCTCGTCAACAACAGGTTGGAAATCCTTAGCGCGGTGGCTGATCTCAGCGAGAGAAAGGCCGCTGCCATTGAAGTCTAAAATCTGCTTGGCTGTATTCTCAATGACCACACGTGGAAGCATCGAGGGACCAGCATTAAAGTTGTACTTCTTCATTTGAAATTATCGTTTATTGTTTAATATGTATTGTTTCTTAAAAACGGGTGCGAAATTACAATAATTCTGCAAGATTGCCAAATATTTTATCACAAATTATAATTATTATCAAATTATCATGGCAATTTGTCATTTGGGAATGACACTTTAGAGGGTTTCCGCAAACATTGCCGGAAGCATTATCTCACCTCTTCGACAATAGTCTTCACGCCCTTTATCTTCTCTCCGCTGACATTTCTCAGCAGCATGTCCAGCTTTTCGCGTTTCACCGCAGCATAGCAATAGCGGTCGTTTACATCAATTCGTCCGATTTCTTCGCTCTTCAATCCCCCTTTTTTGCAAAGGAAACCAACGATGTCGCCCTTCGAAATCTTGTCTTTTTTGCCCTTCCCGATATAGACGGTCGACATTCGGGGCAAAGCAGGCTCAGGCAAATCCTCAGGAATCTGATAGGTTTCCACGTCGCCTTTCACGTATTCCGGAATATATTCCTCTGGTCCAAGTACAAAGAACGTACGTCCGGACTTGTCCCATCGGCCCGTTCTTCCCACTCGGTGCACATAGCCTTCAGCCCCTAACGGAAGATGATAGTGGATGATGTTTTGAATGTCTGGAATATCAAGCCCGCGACTGGCTAAATCCGTACAAACCAGAATGTTGGAAGATGCATTCGAGAATCGGTAAAGAGCCGCCTCACGCTCCTTCTGCTCCAGACCTCCATGGAAAGCGCTTGTGGTGAAACCACACTTACGGAGATATTGGTCGGTCCGCTCTACGCTGTCGCGGTAATTGAGGAAAACTATGCTGCTCTCGTTGCCAAGACTCCTGAGCAGACAGGCCAGCGATTCGAGTTTGTCCTTCACCGGACTTTCCACCTTATATATAATAATACGCTGGGGAATCTGTTCCTCATCGAGAAGAAAGTTCAGCCGGCGTGTTTTACCCATCCTGACAAATTGCGGAATCTCTTCGGCATCGGTAGCCGACAACAGCACATGTTGTTCCGCGTGACGCAATTTTCCCATCAGTCTGCTCATCTCGTCACGGAACCCCATCTCCAGACATTTGTCGAATTCATCGATTACAACATATTTTACAAATAAAGACGAGATATTCCCCTTGTCCAGATGATCATTGATTCGGCCCGGGGTGGCAAATACAACCTGCGGTTTTATTTCGCGCATCTGGCGGTGTTCGTCCATTGTTGCCCTTCCGCCATACAGGGCCATCGATCGGAGCCCGCAACCCAAATTTTTCAAAACAGTCTGTGACTGAAGTGCAAGTTCACGTCCGGGAACAACCACGACAACCTGAACCTGTGAAAGACTGGCATCAACTTTCTCAATAAGCGGCAGCAGATAGGCCAACGTTTTGCCACTACCCGTAGGCGAGAGAATCACCACATCGTCGGTTCCCTCACCTATCGTTTTAATGGCTTTCTTTTGCATCGGATTCAGTTCCGCGAAGCCAAGTTTTTCGAGCGTTCTGTCTATATCCATCTTTTTTGCTTGCAAAAGTAATCAAAAAAACTGGAATTACCATCAAATCAGTTATTTTTCATGACTAAATTAAGCCGTGTAAATGAACACTTCTGCAAACGTTTTCGTAAGCTAATGCCGTTTCTGTCAACAATATATCATAAAAAATAGGTATATTTGCAGCAAATTTCCAAGAAGTTTCGACTTCAAAGACTGATAACAACAATAATTTTAACTTATATGCGCAAACAACTACTTTCACTCTGTCTCGTCATGTTAAGCACTGGCATGGCCTGGGCCGACGACACCCAGACCGTCACCATCGATGGCAGAGACATTGCTAAGACCGTCAAGAAAATCACTTTCTCGGGTGATGACGTCATTTTGCATTATGCCGACGGTTCCACAGAATCTGCTACCGACATGGAACTCGTCAAGATCACCTTCACGCCCAGTTCGACAGGCATTCTGAAATCCAACGTGGCTCTCGACGCGAAAGCCGAATGGTACGACCTCTCAGGGCGTCGGCTGAACGGTGTGCCAACCGTCAATGGCACTTATATTAAACGCACCACAAGCAAAACCATCAAAGTTCAGAAGTAGTTATGAAGAAGATATTTTTTTCGCTGATTGCACTGATATGCGCTATCGGTGCCTATGCAGACACTGCATGGGACTTCACATCTGTTAATGATGCCGACTATTCAGCCATGGCCAACGACCCGGACAACTGGAAGAAGGACGCCGAAGTGGACCGCTACGGCAATGCCAAGGCACTGCAAAACGCCTCGCTCATGGCTGGCAATGCCGAACTGGACTTTGCCAAAGGCATCCTGTTCACGGTCACGAAGGCCGACGGCATCAGAATCGACCGCGCCAACAGGCGGCTCGGACTCAACGGTTCGGGAATTACGGTCACCATCCCTAACCTGAAGAAAGGACAGACCATCAGAATCGTTTCGAGAATAGGCAACAAGAACGGAACCAACCGATACCTGGAAGCCACGACGAACCTGACGGTCAAGAGCGGTTTTGCCACCCACGACAAGGATGAGCAAATCACGAACGAGGCAACCGTCACCGACGACGGCAGCATCTCCTTCACGACCAAGGAAGGCGGCATCAACCTGTACTCCATCACCATCACCGAATCGGGAAGTGGCGAAGGCAGCACTACCGAACCTTCGTCGAACGATGTCATCAACAATGCCGTCCCCGTGAACACCAACAAGAACCAGGCCGTGCTGACGCTGGCCAATGGCGACAAGAAATACTACGACACCGAATCGCTCTCCAGCATCGACATCGACAACGAGACCAATCAGATTAATGTGGTGCCTGCATCTGGCGATGCCGACATCTACTATGGAAGCGTGGCCGGACTGTCGTTCAGCAAGAAGGCTGAAAGCGGATCGGAAGGCGACTATGCCAATGTAGAAGGAAAGGTGAACATCACCGAGGCCAAAGGCTGGATGGAATCTGCCTACGTGAAATGGATGCCGTTTGCCGATGCCACCTCGTATATAGTATATATAAAAGGTGGACAATACACCGAATGGACCAAACTCGACGACCAGCTCGTGCGCAACTATGGCACCTACGGACGTGCTGATGCCGTGGGACTGCTGGCCGGAAGCGACTATGCATTCAAGGTGGTGCCATTGTTTGCCAATGCTGCCACGCCCAGTGAAGCCAACGCCAACGAGGCGTCAGGTATCAGCGTGAGAAACTACGACCGCGCTGGCTATGCCCACTTCAACTATAGCGGTGTGGGTGCCTACGATGACAACGGACAGCTGAAAAGCGGTGCCAAGGTGTTCTATGTGACGAAGAACACGGCCAAGACCATCAGCACCAATGTGGCCGGAGCTGAACAGAATCCCTGCGTGGGCCTGCAGGCCATTATTGATGCCTATCAGAAAGGTGTTGATAAAACTCCTATAGCATTCCGCATTGTCGGTATGGTCGACGTCAGCGACATCGGATCTTACAGCAGTTCCGAAGAAGGCCTGCAGATTAAGGGTAAGAATGCCGACAGCGAACTGAACATCACCATCGAGGGAATCGGCGACGATGCCACCATCAAGGGATTCGGTTTCCTCGTGCGCAATGCGAAGAGCGTAGAGTTCCGCAACTTCGGAATCATTCGCTGCATGGACGACGGCATCTCGCTCGACACCGACAACTCGAATATCTGGATCCACAACATAGACATGTTCTACGGTAAGCACGGCAGCGGCGACCATGCCAAAGGCGACGGTGCCATCGACGTAAAGTCCGATTCTAAATACGTAACCGTCAGCTACTGTCGCTATTGGGATACTGGTAAGTCGAACATGTTCGGCATGAAAAACGAAAGCGGTCCCAACTACATCAGCTACCATCACAACTGGTTCGACCACTCCGACTCCCGTCATCCCCGCGTGCGCACCATGACGGCTCACGTCTATAACAACTTCTTCGACAATGTGGCCAAGTATGGCGTTGGAGCAACAACGGGAGCAAGTGTATTCGTGGAAAACAACTATTTCCTGAAGACCAAGAAACCAATCCTCTCGTCACGTCAAGGCACCGATGCACAGGGCGACGGCACTTTCTCCGGCGAAAACGGCGGCATGATCAAGGCCTGCGGAAACTATTTCGACCGTTCGATTGCCAACTTCAAGTACTTCACGCAGAAGAATCCCGCCGCCACAGGATATGATGCCTATGAGACCGACAGCCGCGACGAGCAGGTGCCATCATCGGAAGTCACGAAGGTAGGCAGTACAAGCTACAACAACTTCGACACCAACCCCAGCCTCATCTATGCTTACACGCCCGACGCTGCCGACGATGTTCCCGCCATCGTGACGGGTTTCTACGGCGCAGGCCGTCTCAATCATGGTGATTTCTCCTACACCTTCCGCGACAATGTGGGCAATGACGATGCTGATTCCGAATACGACACCGCGCTCGGAGCCCTTCTCGACAATTACACCTCTGCGCTCATCGGCATCTTCGGCGATGAAAATTCGTCAAGCGGCGAGCAAGGCGGTGGCAGCCAGGGTGGAGAAACCGGAAGCAACACAGGAGGCGAAACCGGAGGCAACACAGGTGGAGAAACCGGCGGAACCACCATCTCGGCCTCTGTCGAATGCAATTTCGCAGGCGGTGCCCCGTCGAGCAGTCTCTTCACCATTAATGGCAAATACAGCACGTCTAAAGGATCGGCAAACGTCAACGGAACCACCTATACCACCTGCCTGAAGATGGAGTCGAGCACCAGCATTAAGTTCACGATTGA
>CAMHEA010000121.1 GCA_946184025.1 uncultured Prevotella sp. | reverse complement strand
GGCCACGTAGTCGATGGCAGCATCAGCTGGTGTAGGCTTGCGTCGGGGTTTGTTCTCCTCGTCCTGTTCCTCTTTGGGAATGGATTCCAGGAAGTTGTCGATGAGCGACAGGGTACGGTTCTCGCGTTCCTCGTCGTTTTGTGCCTTCTGTGCCTGTACCTGTGGTGTGCGCAGTCGGTAGTGGGCCGACTCAATCATGTGGAAGAGTACGCGGCGGTCGGTGATGTAGATGGCTGCCCGCCGAAGTTCCTGGTCGAACGAAGGGTCGTGCAACAGGTAGAGGTTCTGCAGCATCAGTAGCCGTGCCGTTTGGAAATACGGATATAGCGCCAGCAGGGAACGCAACTCGTAAAGCGTGTCGCGGTCCATTCTTTCGGGGTGTTTAATGAGTTCCGTAATCTCCATATCTTCCTTTTTTATTTACTCTTCATTTACGCAGCGCCTACCAGTTGGCTACGGTGGCATTGAAAATCTGGTCGACGATGTCCTTGACCATCTGTGTGACGAGTTCTTCCTGAACATCGCTCAGCGACAGGCTTGTATCATAGCTCTGAGAGGCCGTGAACTGCCGTTCGAAGTCCTCTTCGTGCTTGGCATTGTTGGTAAAGCGCACGTTGATGGTGAGCGAGAGCTCTGTCTGTGCCGAGTATCCTTCGCTCGACACCGACTTGTTTCGCTGTTCGTAGCGGGTAATCTCACCTTCTATTTTCAGGTCGCCGTTGCGTTTCACCTGTATCAACCGGGTATGGTTGTTGTACTGTTCTTTCAGCGCGTTGTTGAATATACTACCCATTGGAGCCCATACGTAGGTGGCGCGGATGGGGAAGTCGGCTATCTGTATGGTTTTAGTCTTGTCGTAGTCGATGCTGGCTCCGTTGAACTTGTAGCTTACGGAACAGGATATCATCACCAGGCAGAGCAGCAGCATAAGACCGTACTGCTTCAGGCGGCGGTAGAGGGTGCGGTCGCTGATGCCGAGTTCTTGTGCGGCTTTCTTGCGGTTACCGTTATTGCGTTCGAGTGCTTTTTCCAACATTTGTTTGCTCAGGTCGCTGAGGTTGAGGTTTTCAATTTCTTTCTCCGGTTCGATGTATTCCTCGGCAATGGCATCTTCGGCAGTAGCCGAACGCATTGGCGTGATAGGGGTGATGGGCTGGATGGGTGTGATAGGTGCTGGCATCGTTTGACTGCCGGTAGTGTGGTGTGGCGTTCCCTGAACGTCGTCGAGCTGTTTCTTCAGGGCACTCATCTCGCGCCGCATGTCATTGACGTTGCCGCGCAGTTCGAAGAGTATCTTGTAGAGTATCTCGCGCTCGTTCTCAAACGAATGGTCGCCGCTGCCCTCACGGTGGATGGTGGCCAGTTGTGTGCTTTCGCGGTCTTGTGGAATGAACTTTGCCAGTATGTCGGGCGTAATGGTTCGTTCCTTGCTGAGCACGGAAATCTGTTCGGTAATGTTCTTCAGCTGCCTGACGTTGCCTGGCCACTTGTAGCGCATCAGCATTTGCTTGGCTTCTTCGGTAAGCGTCACGCGATCCATCTTGTACTTCTCGGCCATCTGCATGGCAAAGAGCCTGAAAAGCAACACCACGTCCTCGCCGCGTTCGCGGAGGGGAGGCATCTGGATGGGGATGGAGTTCAGGCGGTAGTATAGGTCTTCGCGGAAACGGCTCTCGCTGATGGCCTGTCGGATGTTGACGTTGGTGGCTGCCACGATGCGCACATCGGTCTTGCGTATCTCGGTGCCGCCCACGGGTATGTACTCGCCCGTTTCCAGCACGCGCAGCAGCCGTGCCTGTGTAGCCAGCGGCAGTTCGCCCACCTCGTCGAGGAACAGCGTGCCCTTGTTGGCAATGCCGAAATAGCCCGGTGAGTCGTTGATGGCGCCTGTATAGGAGCCCTTGACGTGGCCAAACAATTCAGAGTCGATGGTGCCTTCGGGGATGGAGCCGCAGTTGATGGCAAAATACTTCTCGCGGCGTCGTGGCGAGTTGTCGTGAATAACCCGTGGAATGATCTCCTTTCCTACACCGCTTTCTCCAATGATAAGCACGCTCAAGTCGGTCGGCGCCACTTGTAGTGCAACGTCGAGCACATGGTTCAACGCATCGCAGTTGCCTACGATGTTATACCGTTGTTTGATGCCTTGTAGTTCTGTACTCTTCATTTTAGCTCACAAAGATACACATTATTATTGAAATCTATGCAACTATTGTCGGGATTTTATTCTTTTTTATCCATGTCAGCCTTGCTGGCAGCCTTGTCGTCAGCATTGCTTTCGTCCTTATTATCCTTGTTTTCCTTGTTGTTTTGGGCCTTGGGTATGGCAAAACGCACCTTCTCGCTATCGTCGCGTTTCTCCTTATAGAGCTTCGGTAGCGGGTTTTGTAGCGGGGTGTCGTAGTCCTTGCGGTTGCGGAATACGTCGATGCCGAGGAAGATGGCGTGGCGCAGGGCCATTTCGTTGCCGCTGCCCTTACCAGCAATGTCGTAGCCTACCCCCGTCTCAGGACGTGTACATACAAAAGGCATGCCCGTCATCAGGCTCACGGCTTCTTCGGTGGCCAGCGTCTTCAATGGCGACAACCCCTGGTCGTGATACATGGCAAGTACCCCGTCGAATTCCTGATAGTCGCCGTTGCCGAAGAAGGTTTCGGCAGCATAGGGGCCAAACACTTGCTTGCCGCTCTGTTCCAGTTCTTCGATGGCGGGAATGATGATTTCCTTCTCCTCCTCACCCCACGGCTCCTCTTCGTTGCCTGTTGGTGGGTTCAAGGACAGAATGGCGATGCGGGGACTTGAAATGCGCAGGTCGCGACGCAGGCAGGTATGCATGATCGTGGCCTTTTCCGTAATCTTTTGCTTGGTAATGGCTTCCGGCACCTCCTTGATAGCCAGCAGGTTGGTAAGCAGCGCAATACGCAGGTTCTCTGCTATCCTCACGCGCAACACCTCGGGCTCCTTCGATAGGAAGTCGGGTAGGGAGTCGGGCGACATGACCAGTATGTCTGCCTTTCCTTGCTGAACGTCCACTATGGCACGCTTCAACGCTTTCTTGGCAGCTTCGGTAGCCTCTTCCGAAGGTTGTCCGAGTTCCACCTTTATATCTTCGTCGAAGGTGGTAAGAAGGTTCAGGTGGTTTTCCTTGGCTTCCTCTGCCGAGTTGATAATGGTAAACGGCGCTTGCATATCCAAAGCCTTGCGATGGTAGCTGGCCACCTTGGGGGAACCGTATATGATAGGTGTGCATAGCTCCATCATCATGGGGTCTTCAAAGATTTTGAAAATCAGTTCATATCCTATGCCGTTTGTGTCGCCGTGGGTGATGGCTACGCGGGGTCTTCTTTCTTGTTCCATGTTGTTATAAAAATAGGGTTCTATATTGAGTTTGAATGTGTCTTTTCTGTTCTACGTGTTTGCGGGGCTCTCCTGTTGCTTGTGCGCCGTTGAGAGTAGTCCGCAGGCGGCGAAGATGTCTTGTCCGCGGCTGGCCCTGATAGTGGTAAATACGCCATGCTGCGTCAGGTAGTCGCGCAGGCGCTCCATGCGCTGCTCGTCGGCTCCCGGCAGGTCGACGCCAGGTATCGGGTGGAAACGTATCAGGTTGATGCGGCACTCGATTCCCTCTGTCAGCTTGACAATCTCACGGCCGTGAGCCAGCGTGTCGTTCAGTCCTCCGAAGCAGATGTACTCGAACGAGCAGCGGCGTTGGTGGGTAAAGTCATACTGGCGCAGCAACGACGTGATTTCTTCTATCGTCATCTGCCCCTCGGCAGGCATCAGTTCACGACGCTGCTCGTGCAATGGCGAGTGCATGGAGATGGCCACGTGACACTGGCTCTCGTCCAGGAATCGCTGGAGTTTGCCGCGTATGCCTACGCTGCTCACCGTAATGCGCTTGGGACTCCATTGGTAGCCGTCGTCAGCCGTCAGCACCTGTGTTGCCCGCAGCACGGCGTCGAGATTGTCCATGGGCTCGCCTTGTCCCATGAATACCACGTTGGTCAGCTGGTCGCGCTCGGGCAGAGAGTATATCTGGTTCAAGATGTCAGCAGCCGTGAGGTTACCTTCCCATCCCTGCTTGCCCGTCTGGCAGAAAAGGCAGTTCATCTTGCAGCCTACCTGGCAGGAGACGCACAGCGTGGCGCGCTCACCGTCGGGAATGAATACCGTTTCCACGAAAAGCCCGGATTCCCCATGCTTTCCTGCCTCACCGCTCGTCCTCACTGGAAACAGGTACTTTACCGTACCGTCGATGCTGCGCTGGCAGTCGATGGGGGGCATGGCACCTACCGTGAAAACCTCCTTCAGCCGTTCCCGGTTCTGTTTCGAGATATTGGTCATCTCGTCGATATCCGTCACATGCTGCAGATAGAGCCAACGTGCAATCTGCCCGCCGGTGAAGGCAGGCATACCCAAGGCACGAACCGCTTCTTTCAGCTCGCTGCCAGTCATTCCCATAAGCACTTTACGCTCGTTGACCATCTGCTTTTTTCAGGTTTTCGCCTGCAAAGTTACGAAAAAATGAGCGCAAAACAAAGAAACCCGTTTCTTTTTTTGCCGAGACGGAGGAGTTTCCTTGAGCTTTTGCGAAAAACCTTGCCATCTTCACCTTAATTTAATATAGCACCCAGAACTGTTGATGTACCGTAGCCCATACAAGTAATTCAAGTTTTACAACCACGCAATCGATTTTTTTGAACATCGAAAAACACGAAAAGAACGAATATTTTTGCTGCCTACAGATAATCCGCATTAATTCGTGTAATTCGTCTTAATTCGTTGTTTAAGACAATATCCGAATCCGTTGTTTAAAAAATTCGTTTAATTCGCGAAATTCGTGGTAAAAAAGATAATCCGTGAAATCCGTGCAATCCGTTGTTTCAAAAATCAATAGGAACAGGGTTGTTGTTCCCTGTCCCCATTGATCCGTCGTTTAAGGCTCCGGGTCGGGTTCTGCCTGGCTGATGCCGTACTGCGACAGCGGGATGCGCTCCTGGTAGGTGACGTCCTTGCCGTCCACCGTCTTGTGCTTCACCGTCACGTAGTCGTTCATCTTGAACACGGCAGCGTCCTTCAGCGTCTTCTTGTCGAGCTTGTCGTCGACGAAGCCCGCACCCTCGGGGCGGAAGTTGATGCGGATGCCCTCGATCATCGTGCTCGGGTCGAAGCCCTCGATGCTCTCCGAGCCACCCTTCGACGACTGCAGTCCGGGCGAGAAGATGCCCAGTCCGTCGAGCTTCACGGGAATGCCCTGGATCATCATCTCCTTCAGACACTCCACGATGTTCTGGAGTACCAGCACCGCCAGCTTGTAGTCCACGAGCGACCCGTGCTCGGAGATGTGGCGGGCGAAGCCCTTGAGGTTCAGACCGTCGCGCTTGAAGATGCGCGGATAGTACATGCCGTAGTACTTCGAGTCGGTCACGGTGTTCTTGTAGAGGTCTACAAGCATTGGAATTTGAATGTTTTGTGCCATAGTAGTTAAGGTTAAAGGTTCTTGCTTTGGCAAGCGTCTCCTGACGTCGCCGAGCGAATGTTAAGGTTAGTTTCTTGGTTGAGGGTTCCGACTGGCGCCTTGTCTTTGCCTCTCAAATGCACTCGCAATGCATCTCGATTACAAGTGCAAAGGTACAAAAAAATCGGCTACCGTACAATAGCCGTTTTCTAACCTGAATAATTCATAAAGGCACAAAAAAAGAAGCGTTTTCCTTTGTCATCT
>CAMHEA010000120.1 GCA_946184025.1 uncultured Prevotella sp. | reverse complement strand
TTAATTTATTTTTTCTCAGAAAATAAATTAAAAATTGTCGCGACTAAGCCTCATTTGGAAAACAAGGGAGCCTCAGCGCTTCCCCACCTTTTGCTATTTTTCTTCTGCTTCATACGTTTCTATCTTCCCATAAACCGAAGACGAAGACTGTTGAGGATGACACTGACACTGGAACAAGCCATCAGCGCACTGGCCCACATGGGAGTAATCTGGAACGGAATGCCGAAAGCATAAGGCAGTCCGGCGGCCAAAGGTATGCACACCACATTGTAGATGAAGGCCCAGAAGAGATTCTGGCGAATCATGCGGACGGTGCGCCGGCTCAGTTCCATGGCTTCGGGAATGCGCAGGAGGTCGTCTCCCATGAGCGTTACCTGTGCCACATCCATGGCCACATCAGTTCCCCGCCCCATGGCGATGCTCACATCGGCCAAAGCCAAGGCTTGCGTGTCGTTGATACCGTCGCCAATCATGGCCACGCAGTGGCCTTCCGTCTGTAGACGGCGCACCAACTGTTCCTTATCGAGCGGAAGTACCTTGCTGTGGAAATGTCTGATGCCAGCCTCCTTAGCCCAATAGCAGACCGCCTCAGCCTTGTCTCCACTCATCAGATGCACTTCCACACCCATGTCGTGCAACCGTTGCATGGCCTCACGGGCATTCGGCTTCAAGGTTTCGCGCTCCTCCAAAGGCAGGCTGTCGGCCTTGGTGAAATCGACACGCTGGTTGGGAATCGTCAGCGTACCCGTCTTGTCGGTCACCACGGCATCCACCTTCCGCAAATGCTCCAAAGCCGTTGCGTCTTTGATGAGGATTTGCCGCTGAGCAGCCTTGCCTATGCCCACCATCAGTGCAGTGGGCGTGGCCAATCCCATGGCACAGGGACAGGCTATGACCAAGACGGCCACGGCGGAAAGGATGGCCTGCGGCAGGGCTGAGGAGCCACCAACGAGCCACCACAGCAGAAACGTGATCAACGAGAGGCCAGCCACAACGGGTACAAAGACCATTGCCATCCTGTCGACGACACGCTGTACGGGAGCTTTCGAGCCTTGTGCTTCTTGAACCATACGGATGATGGCAGCCAGTGCCGTCTGTTCGCCTACCTGACGGGCACGAAAACGCAGCCGTCCTTGCATGAGTACGGTTCCAGCCAA
This sequence comes from uncultured Prevotella sp., assembly GCA_946184025.1. GTDB lineage: Bacteria > Bacteroidota > Bacteroidia > Bacteroidales > Bacteroidaceae > Prevotella. The sequence continues at coordinate 4,621 of CAMHEA010000120.1, read as the reverse complement.
GACCGTGTCGCCCCGCTGCTTCAGAACGGGTGTTGGCTCGCCGGAAAGCATCGCTTCGTCCACATAGGCTCCACCTTCGGTCATAAAACTTTCAGCCCATGTCACCATGCCGTCGACCGGCATCTTTTCCCCGGGATGGACTTCGAGGAGATCGCCTACGGCAACCGTTGACAGCGGCACCATGCGCTCGTCGCTGCCGTCTGGTTGCGGAGCAGCAACAACACGCGCCGTCTTCGGAGCCAGCCCCATCAACTGCCGAATGCTATCGGCTGTACCACGCTTGGCCCTCTCCTCCAGCAAACGGCCTGTCAGCACAAACGTGACGATCATCACACAGGCGTCGAACCATGTATGCCAGTCCATGCCACGAGCCCCCCATACGCTTTCACCGAAGAAGGTATTGAAGGAACTAAATAAGAAGGTAATGGCTGTGGAAAGCGTTACCAGTGCATCCATATCGGCAACGCCATGGCGCAGTCGTTTCCAGACATTACGATAGAACGTGCGTCCACATGCAACGAGGTTGACAAGTGCCAACAGCAGGCACACCTGATTGGCGGCATCGCGCCCACCCACAGGCAGCCAGCCCATGCCGACAGCCATCGTGAGCGCAGCCAGGAGCCAGGAGAGGATTGTCTTCCGGAGGAGCAACACATACTCGCGCCGCTGTAGTTCCTCTCCACTGCGCCCTTCTTCGATAACCATATCAAAACCGATGTCGTTCAGCGACTGCTTCATGGCCTCTAAAGAGACTTGCTGCGGATCGTAGTCAATCAAGGCGGAACGCCCCGGCAACGATACAGAAACAGAAGACACTCCCTCCAACGAGCGGAGTGTCTTCTCTACATGTGCGGAGCAGGCCGAACAGGCCATGCCCACGATAGGAACCGTCTTCTTCATTTAAGTGGATTTAGAGATATTTAGGAGTCGGATGGTTTCGTATGCTCATTCCCTACTCCTTGTCTTGTCAAGCAGGATCTGAAGGATGCGCTCGGCTGAACGGCCGTCCCAACGGTCAGGGATTGCACAGTCTTTCCATTGTCCTGCCACCATCAGCCTCACGGTTTCGCCCAGCAGCACAGGATCCTCGCCCACCAAGACGTTGGATCCTTGCTTCACCGTCTCAATGTGTTCCGTGTAGCTGTTCAAGGTGATGCATGGAACGCTGTTGAACGTGGCCTCCTCAGCCACATTGCCGCTGTCGGTAACGATGCCGCGGGCATGTGCCATGAGGTAGCTGAATTCCAGATAGTTCATCGGCGGGACAATATGGAGGGGCTTTCCTTCCGGGAAGCCAGCCAGACGAAGCGCATCGACAGCCCGGCTCCGCAAGGGTGCCAGTACAGGCAAGTCTCCCGCCCCATCGGCCAAAGCCTGCATCATTGCCTTGAGATTCTCCTGATCGGCCATGAGAGCCTTGCGGTTCAACGTGAGGACAAGATACTGCCCGTCAGCGATGCCCAAAGCATCCAACACCTGAGGCCGGACAAACCGCGAGCGGTTGGCGCGAATGTTGTCAATGAGGATGTTTCCCACCATATAGACCTTCGACAACTCCGCTCCTTCCTTGTTGGCAATGGAGTTGTTGGAGATGCCTGCCGTGAAAAGGATGTCGCTGAGTCCGTCAATGACGAGACGGTTGATTTCCTTCGGCATATTGATGTCGAACGAACGGGTCCCTGCTGCGATATGGGCAAGGGTGATTCCCTGCTTCTTGGTAACGATGGAGGCAGCCATTGTCGATGCCAGGTCGTCGACAACGACGACGACATCGGCGGGATGCTGTTGCAGATACAGCTCAAACTGAGCCATCACCAGACCGGTAAGTTCGTTTAGGTTCTCGCAGGAGACTCCCATAAACACATCCGGACGGTCTATCTGCAAGTCGTCAAACAGCGTCCCTTCCAGCGTGGGGTCCTCTTCGCTGCCGGCAAAAACCAGATGGAAATCAATGGCACGCCCCTGCTCCTTCGCCTTCCGTATAACGCGAATCAAGGGAGCCACCTTGATGAAGTTGGGACGTGCACCGACAAAGATACAGATGTTCATTTCATTCGCCTTTGAACAATTCCTTGATACCACCGAGGCTTCCCATCACGTTGGTTGCTTCGTAGGGCAGATAGACAGTCTTGGTCTTATCGCCCTTGGCCAGCTCTTCCATCATCTGAATATATTTCTGTGCCAGCAGATAATTGGCCGGATTGGTAGTCTTTCCTACCGCCTCGGTCACTTTTTCGATGGCAATGGCTTCAGCTTCAGCCTTACGGATGCGAGCCTGTGCCTCACCTTCAGCACGAAGGATTTCCTGCTGCTTCTGCGCTTCGGCCTTGTTGATGGTTGCAGCCTTCTCACCTTCCGACTGAAGAATCTGACTCTGCTTCTGTCCTTCGCTCGTCAGGATGACAGCACGCTTGTTTCGCTCAGCCTGCATCTGTTTTTCCATCGCCGTCAGCACACTCTCCGGCGGCATGATGTCCTGCAACTCCACACGATTCACCTTGATACCCCACTTGTTGGTGGCATCGTCGAGGACGGCGCGCAGCTTGGTGTTGATGGTGTCACGCGAGGTCAGTGTCTGGTCGAGCTCCATCTCGCCGATGATGTTACGCAGCGTTGTCTGCGTCAGTTTCTCTATGGCGTTGGGAAGATTGTTGATTTCGTAAACGGCTTTGAAGGGATCGACAATCTGGAAATAGAGCAACGCATTGATCTGCATCTGAATGTTATCCTTGGTGATGACATTCTGACGGTCAAAATCGTAGACCTGTTCACGCAGGTCAATGTCGCTCGTATAGACATAACGGCCGTTGCGCACCGACACGATTTCCTTGGCATGGTCAATGAACGGGATAATCAGGTTAATACCAGGGTTCAGGGTAGCATAATACTTACCAAGACGCTCGATGATCTTGGTTTCCGACTGCGGAATGATAACCAATGACTTCTTGACAACGATAATGACCAAGAGGACAATGGCAATAAGAACGTAAGTTAAGATATCCATAAGACACTGATTTAAAAGGTTTGACAATAACTGCTATTAACAACGTTGGCTTTATGACTGAACCGGCTCAACGGTAAGGATAATGCTCTCACGGCCGACCACGCGCACCTTCATTCCCTTGGCAACAGCCACGTTGTTGACGGCCACGCATTTCCAGTCGTCACCGTCGATGGCCACACGCCCGAATCCATCTGCTGCTATCGCCTCACTGACTATGCCCACACGCCCCACCAGGGCATCGGCATTGCTCAGCCGTTGGTGCTCACTTTTATGCAGCCATCGTAAGGCCACAGGGCGGATAAACACGATACTCAGCAACGAGAACACAGAGAAAGCAATGACCTGGGCCACGAAGCTGTCGGTAAACACCGAAACCGCAGCCGTACATACACCACCAATGGAGAAACACAAAATGTAAAGATCCCCATTAGTCAGTTCCAGTATCAGACAGACCAAAGCCACCAACAGCCAGAACTGCCACAGATTCGCTAAGAAATAAGCTACCATAGATTCAATATTTCCTTATTTTGTTTTAAATTCAGAGGGTTGGTTGTTTAGAGGTGCTGGTTAGACAGCCAATTATTAACTATTAATTACTAATTTTCACCTCACTTCTTGAGAGACTTCACACTGACAGAACGCGTCGTTCCTGCCGATGCACCGCCACCTTTATAATAAGACATCGCCTCGGGAATCCATCCCTGGATGTTCTTGATGCGCGAAGCATCCGACGGGTGGTCACTGAAGATAGAGTTGCTGCCACCGCCCGTAGCCGATGCCATACGCTGCCAGAAACTCACCGCCTCCTGCGGGTCATACCCCGCCATGGCCGCAAAGATAAGCCCCATGTGGTCAGCCTCACTCTCCTGCTTGCGCGAGAAGCCCGACGTGAAAGCCTTGCTGCCAAGCCCTACCACCAGAGAACCGATTTGCTGGGCGTCGGCACTGATGCCCGCACCCGCAGCCAACACGCCCAGCACCTGTGCGCCATACTGCTTCTTATACTCATTACTGATCTGCTCCGCCGAGTGTTTGGCCACGGCATGCGCAATCTCATGCCCCAACACCACCGCCAACGAAGCCTCGTTCTGCGTTACAGGCAGCAAGCCTTCATACACCACAATCTTTCCACCTGGCATACAAAACGCATTCACGCTCTTATCCTGCACCAGATTAAACTCCCACTGATAGCCGCTCAACTCACTCGACAACCCGTTAGCCTTCAAATACGACTCCACGGCACTTGCCAGTTTCTTGCCTACCCGCGTCACCATCTGCGTATTCGCTGCATCCGTCGACTTCTTAGCCGAAGCCATATACTTCGAATACTCCTGACTACTCAGCGATAACATCTGCTCGTCCGTCACCATCAGACTCTGCTTGCGCCCAGTGATAGGCACCGTACGCGACGTGCCGCACGAAGCCAGCACAACCACCAATGATAATAATAAAAACTTTACCTTCATTTCTTCGTATTTTGTTTTATGACATATTTCTGTCCTACAGCACCTGCAAAGATACAATTAAGTGAGCACAATGCAAAGAAAAAACCTATTTTTTCTGGTTCATCCGACATTTCGAGTGATACGGCAGTCATGTAGAGCGTAGAGCCTCAGG
>CAMHEA010000119.1 GCA_946184025.1 uncultured Prevotella sp. | reverse complement strand
TCATTAGAAAACAACGTACTGATTTTCTACAACACAACCATGGAGAAGCTGGGTAGCGGAAAGTCTATGATTGCCAGCTGGCAAAAGGAAGTGGAGGTGCCCAATGCGCTCATTATCCCTCTTGACAAGAAAGCAAAGGCCAAAAAGGGAGACATCGTGCTCACCTGGTGGCAGTCGGGAAGCGGCATGCAGCGTGCCATTGTCATTGACGATGCAATACCAACCGAGCCGAAAGTATGTTACTTGGATATAGACTGGCCTAATAATCCCGACAGTCCAGATACAGAAAAACGGCGCAAGGGCGAGCAACTGAAACCAGGAACATTCAGCGTGATTAAAGGTGGTAAGTGGCAGAGCGGCGAACAGGTGGCATACCGCAACAACGGGGAATGGCATGCCGGCAGAATCATCCATACCGCAGACGACAAGGTGCTCTTGTCGGTCTTTGCCAATTACATAGAAGCTACGACAAAAGACCGTGTCAAGTTCATCCCTATCAAAGAGAAGTTCAAGGTGGGCGACAAAGTCTCGGTGGTATGGGTACGCCAATACAAGCCTGGCTACACCGTTGTGAAAGTCGATGAGGCTTACGGTCGCGTCTATGTCAAACAGGAGGGCAAAGACCGTGTGGAATGCAAGAGCATCTTTGAAGTGACGAAGGTGTTGCAATAATAGCTTCGCCTAACACCCTTCTAACTCTCTAAATAGAATCATTGAGGTTCTCTTCCGTGATGCGGTCGAGAATCTCTTTTTTATATTTGCAAGCTTCGCAGCGAGCCATCGGCCAGTCGTGGAGCAACCAGTTGGTCACAGGCAGTCGCGGTTGGGCTCTTCATGCGGATGTCGAACGTGGTGACGGCTTCGCAGTCAATGCTGCCCTTCCTTAAAATGTATATACCGTGAAGCAAACGCTCGTGGCCGATGAGGAAACTGAACGCTTTTTCTTCGTCTTTTTCCGCATTCCGTAATAGGAAACGGATTCACTTTCCAATCGCCTCTAAGAACTGGCGGGTCACCTGGAAGGAGTTCTGGGCAATGGTGTCCCAGAAATCATGATACATGGCGGCTTTGTGGTCGCGCAAGGGAATGTCGCTGATGACGCGGAAGGAGATAAATGGCACCTTATATATATAGCACACCTGCGCGATGGCAGCCGACTCCATGTCGATGGCACGGGCTTCGGGGAAGTGACCGATGATTTCCTGCATCTTCTCTCGGCTGTCTACAAACCAGTCGCCGGTGACGATGAGGCCTGGTACGATGCGCACGGGAGCCGCTATCGACGTGGCTTTCTGTAACAGGGTCGTGTCAACGGCATAGCGGGCGGGTAAGCCCTGCACCTGTCCGTAGACACTTTCGCCTACGGCAGCTCCGCAGTACACGTCGTGATAGCACAGTTCGGAACTTACCACGATGTCCTGCACGTCCAGTTCTTCGCCGTTTCCGCCGGCGCATCCCGACGAGACGATGACTTCTGGCGCATAGCGCGTGATCAGTTCTACGGCTCCCACGGCAGCATTCACCTTGCCGATGCCGCATTTCATGAGTACGACCGAGGTGTCGCCCATGCGTCCCCGTATGAATTCCTTGTCTCTGTGTTGCTCGCTTTCTACGTCGCTGAGCAGTGATTTGAGTTGCGCCAGCTCTTTGTCCATCGCAACAATGATACCTATTCTCATGCTGCAAAGGTACGAAAAAACAACGAAGGACGCAAGCAGGGTGGTAGCAATTCGTCTTTGCCGTTGCGATTTGAATTCTGATTTGATGGACATCGCATCGTAAGAAAGATACTTTTCACTCGTTTCCTTCGTAGTTTTTTTGTATCTTTGCAAACAAAATCGCGATTATGATGAACAATACTTTGAAGCGGCTGCTGCCTGACGTGCTGGTCATTGCACTGTTTGCAGCCATCTCTTTTGCCTATTTCCTGTCTCCGGCTATGCAGGGACGCATTCTTTATCGCAACGACTCGTCGGCCGGAAAGGGACAGGCGCGGGAGTATACGGAATACCATGAACGTACGGGGGACTATACGCGTTGGACAAACTCGGTGTTCGGGGGCATGCCTACCTATCAGATGGCTCCGTCGTATCAGTCTACCGACAGCTTGTCGGCGGTGATGACGGCTTATCATCTGTGGTTGCCAGAGAATGTGTGGCTCATCTTTGTCTATCTGTTGGGGTTCTATATCCTGCTTCGGGCATTTGATTTCCGGCAGTATCTGGCGGCGTTGGGTGCCGTCATCTGGGCGTTTTCAAGCTATTTCCTCATCATTATCGCAGCCGGACACATCTGGAAGGTGTATGCCTTGGCCTACCTGCCGCCGATGATAGCCGGTCTGGTTTTGGCCTATCGGGGCAAGTATTTGTGGGGATTCATCGTCACGGCCATCTTCACGGCGTTTGAGGTGAAGGCCAATCATGTGCAGATGACCTACTATTATCTGTTTGTAGTGGCATTGATGGTACTGGCTTGGCTGGTGGAAGCACTTCGTGAGAAACAGTTGCAACGCTTCCTGAAGGCTACGGGTACGGTGATGGCAGCTGCATTGATAGGAATTGCAGTCAATGCCTCAAACCTTTATCATACCTGGGAGTACCAGAAGGAGTCCATGCGTGGCAAGAGCGAATTGGTGAAGACCGACAATGCCAACCAGACCAATAGTGGCTTGGAGCGCGACTATATTACGCAATGGAGCTATGGAGTGGACGAAACGTGGACATTGCTCATTCCGAATGCTAAGGGCGGTGCCTCGGTGCCGATGATTCAGAATGAGATTGTGCGCGAAAAGGGCAATCCGATGTATATGGATATCTATCGGCAGATTGGCCAGTATTGGGGAGAGCAGCCGGGAACGAGCGGCCCTGTCTATGTAGGTGCGTTCGTGTTGATGCTGTTTATCCTTGGGTTGTTCATTGTCAGGGGGCCTATGAAATGGGCCTTGTTGGTGGCTACAATCCTGTCTATCTTCCTTTCGTGGGGCCGTAATTTGATGCCGTTGACCGATTTCTTTATCGATTATGTACCCATGTATGCCAAGTTCCGCACGGTGGCATCCATTTTGGTTATCGCCGAGTTCACCATTCCGTTGCTGGCTATGCTCGCCTTGAAGAAGATTGTGAACGATCCGCAGCTGCTTACGCGTAATATTAAATATGTGTATATCAGTTTCGGTCTCACGGCAGGTATTGCAGCGTTCTTTGCGGTGGCTCCGGGGTTGTTCTTCAACTATGTTTCTTCGGCGGAGATGCAGGCACTCCAGCAGATTCCTGCCGATGAATTGCAACCGTTGCTGGCCGATCTGACGCGTGTGCGGCAGGCTGTGTTCTCGGCAGACTGCTGGCGTTCGGTGCTGATTATTGTATTAGGCACGGCGTTGTTGTTGCTGTTCAAGGCCGGAAAACTCAAAAAGGAATATCTTGTGGGTGCCCTCTTCGTACTCTGTCTGGTCGATTTGTGGATGGTGGACAAGCGTTATCTCAACGACGGCATGTTCGTTCCCAAGAGCAATCGGGAAGCACCTATTGAACTGACCTCGACCGATGAGATGATACTTCAGGACAAGGCACTTGACTATCGTGTGTTGAATTTTGCTTCAAACACGTTCAATGAGAACGAGACCAGCTATTACCACAAGAGCATCGGTGGATATCATCCGGCTAAGCTGCGCCGTTATCAGGAGGTGATTGAACGTTATATCTCGCCGGAGATGCAACGGACGATGGCTGCCATTGCGAAGTCGGGCGGCAACATGGCGGAGGTGGATGGCGATGAACTCTATCCCGTGCTCAATATGTTGAACACCCGCTACTTCATCCTGCCCCTGCAAGGTGGCGAGACGGCTCCCGTGCAGAATCCCTATGCCTTCGGTAATGCCTGGCTGGTGGACAACGTGACGTTTGTAAACAACGCCAATGAGGAGTTGGACGGCGTAGGGAAGATCGACTTGCGCCATGAAGCGGTTGCTGACAAGCGTTTCCAGCAACAGCTGACCATCAATGGCAAGACGGCACAGGCCGACAGCACCGCCGTCATCACGCTGACGAAGTACGAACCGAATCTGTTGGAATATGACATCAAGTCGGCTGAGGGCGGTGTGATGGTCTTCTCCGAGATATACTATCCTGGCTGGACGGCCACGATAGACGGTGAGCCTGCCGAATTGGGACGTGTGGACTATATCCTTCGTGCCCTGGCTGTGAAGGGAGGCTCCCATAAGGTGGTTCTCGCCTTCTTCCCGAAGAGTGTGGACACCACGGAGACCATTGCCTATGTGGCTTATGCATTGCTTCTTATCGCGTTGCTGGCTGCGGGTGTGCTGGCGTGGAAACGAAACAGAAAGAGTGCATGATGGAGAACGATGCGTTGAATGCACTATATGTGCGCGATTCCGAAATGTGGGCAACGGTCTCACAGGCTGAGCAGGCCTTCCTCTATGTTGACAACGCCTGTGTGAGCGAGCAATGGGCGTTGGCGCGTAATCATATCCTGATTGGTGTGCCCATGAACGATTGGAAAATTGCCTTGAAAGATGCCCAATGCGTACAGGTCGTGGCCATCGGAGAAGGAGCGTGGGCAGTCTGCCCGTTTGCCTTTGAGGCATCGCTGGCCATAGAACTCTTGGCTTCTGGTGGTCAACGGGCTGTTGACGGCCTTCCGTTTGGTGGTCAGCTGACTGGCAGTGTCATGGATACGTCGACGCTTTTCTTGAATCAGCAGTTTGTCCGTTGGGCCATTGCCCGCCATCTGGAGTATGAAAAAATTGAAGGGGGAGCGTCTTTGCAGACTGCCCGCATCTTTCCAGTGGTTCAGGACATCGGCGACATCGGCCTGGTTTTGCGGTGGATGCTCAATGAACCGCAGTTGCAGGGTGGCCGTCTGTTGTGGGACGAGAGCCCGAAGCTGTCACTGCTGGAGATAGCCGAGGCTCGGAACCCGATGCGGGAAACCTTGCAACGGCAAGAATTCTTCCGCCTTCATCGGCCATTCTTGGAAAGAAACTATGCCAATCAAGTCTATCATGCAATTCCAAACGAAGGTTGACATTCCGCGCCTGCCCTTTGACATCGGCCCCTGTGAGCCGATGTTGTTTCTCGGAAGCTGTTTTGCCGATAGCATTGGGAAACGCTTTCAGGAAGAACGTTTTCCCGTAACGGTCAATCCCTATGGGGTGATGTATAATCCGGCGAGCGTCCTCCATGCCGTAGAGCACCTTGTTGCCGACGGGCTGAACGTCACGACGGCTGTCCTTACGCTGGGTACCAATCACGTCTATATTGAGAAAGCTACAGGAATCATCGTCGACAACTGTCAGAAACGTCCTCAGCGATTGTTTGAAGAGCGCGACCTGACCATCGACTCCTGTATCGACTATTTGCAGCAAGCCGTCCGTTTGTTGCAGCAAGCCGTTCCCTCCATCCGCGTTCTTTTTACTGTCAGCCCCATTCGCTATGCCAAATACGGCTTCCATGAGAGTCAGCTGTCAAAGGCTACGTTGCTGTTGGCAGTCGACCGCCTTGTAAAGTGCAATGAGGAAGAACGGAAAAACGGGCTTACAGACTCCATTCTGGCCTACTTCCCTGCTTATGAAATCCTTTTGGACGAACTCCGCGACTATCGCTTCTATGCTACCGACATGCTCCATCCTTCCCCGCAGGCTGTGGAATACATCTGGCTCCAGCTTGTGGAAGCAGCCTTCTCGCAGGCGGCGAAGCACTATCTTGACGAGTGGAAACCCTTGAAGGAAGCCCTCGGACATCGTCCTTTCCATCCAGAATCACCCGAATATCAGGTTTTCTTGCGTAAAACACAGGAGAAAGTGGCAGCATTTTCGAAAAAATATCCTACCTTTG
>CAMHEA010000118.1 GCA_946184025.1 uncultured Prevotella sp. | reverse complement strand
GCCGCCTCGTCGTTGACAAGATTGAGGACATATTTGTAGATGGCCTCCAACTGCCGTTCCTTTTTGTCCAAAGCCTTACGGTCGAAATAAGCCCGACGGAGTGTCTCCAGGCTCCAGTAGTCGAAAATGGTCGTGCGTCCGTCCTTTCCGCTGAATCCTTCACGATCCATACCCTGCTCACCATACTCCTGTCCGGCGTAGAACATGAACGGATTCTTCTGAAGCATGGTGCTGACGAGGAGTGCGGGCAATGCCTTGAGCGGATCGCCGAGGAAGAAATCGCTGGCAATGCGCTGTTCGTCGTGGTTCTCAAGGAAATAGAGCATGTGGTCGCGTATGTCATCGGTAGCCTGCCATTGCATGGTGATGTCTCCGGCACGCTGGTATCCGCAGGCAATGTTGCGCAGACAGTCGTACATGCCCACCTTGTCGTAGAGCCAGTCGAAGCCGGCGTGGATGTAGTTGCGGTATTCTGCGGGGTTGTAGACTTCTCCGATGAACTTGATGTGCGGATAGGCAAACTTCACTTTGTCCGTAGCCCAATGCCAGAAAGCGGCTGGAACCATCTCGGCCATGTCGCAGCGGAAGGCATCAACGCCCTTGTGCGCCCAGAACAGGAGGATGTCTGTCATCTTGTGCCAGGTATCTGGAACAGGAGTGAAGTGCTCCGAGCGGCCGCCTGCGTCGCAGTAGTCAATGCCGTAGTTGAGCTTCACCGTCTCATACCAGTCGTTGCGTCCCGGACGGGCATTGAACTGGTCGTTGCCCGTGGCCTTGGCCGGATGCTCCTGATAGGTCTGCCCGTCGGCAACGAGGCTGAGGTCGAGCGGCTGTCCCCAACAGTAGTAGAAGTTGTTTTGCGTAGAGAAGTGCATGTTGGTGTCATCCTCCTCTCCAAGATCCTTCACTCCCTTGGGTTTGCATACGGAATGATACTGACGGGCCACATGGTTGGGTACGAAATCGATGACCACTTTCATGCCAGCCTTGTGGGTACGCTCAATAAGCGACTCGAACTCCTGCATGCGATGAGCAACATCCTCGGCCAAGTCGGGATCAATGTCGTAGTAATCGGTGATGGCATAAGGCGAGCCGGCCTTTCCCTTGACTACCTGCGGGTGTTGCCGGGGAATGCCGTAAGCCGTGTAGTCAGTCTGAGTGGCATGGCGTATGATACCGGTGTACCATATATGGGTAACGCCCATATTACGGATGCGGCGTAGGACACGCACATCAAAATCGTTCATCTTCCCGCTTCCGTTCTCAGCCATCGTCCCGTTTTCCTTGCGGGTCGTGTTCCGATTGCCGAACAGGCGGGTGAAGACTTGGTATATGACAGGTTTTTGATTTTTCATTGTATCTGTAAGGAATTAGGTATGAAGTTCGAAGCGCAGGGAGCGAAGAGCGGAGAGAGTGTGTAGCAAGAAAAACATCCTCCCATTTCTCCCTCTTCGCTCCCTCCGTTCCTCAAGGAAATTCTTTATTCTCCAGCGTTAATGCCATGAGCCTGTACGTCGCGGGAAATGCGACCAATCATGCCTTGCAGAGCCTTTCCGGGTCCGCACTCGGTGAAATCGTCTGCACCGTCGGCAATCATATTCTGTACACTGGCTGTCCAACGGACGCTACCCGTCAGCTGGGCAATCAGATTGGCCTTGATTTCAGCGGCATCGGTGTGTGGCTGAGCATCCACATTCTGATAGACAGGACACTTCGGAGCCTTGAACTCCGTAGCCTCAATGGCTGCCTGTAGTTCTTCCTTGGCCGGTTGCATCAACGGAGAGTGGAAAGCGCCGCTCACCGGCAGCGGCAGGGCACGCTTTGCACCTGCTTCCTTCATTTTCTCGCAAGCTGCATTGACTGCGTCCACCTCACCAGAGATAACCAGCTGACCCGGACAGTTATAGTTTGCAGGAACGACCGTACCTGCTACAGATGCGCAAACTTCCTCCACCTTCTCATCAGGAAGCCCGATGATAGCAGCCATGGTGCCCGGTACGGCTTCGCAAGCCTTCTGCATGGCCAATGCACGGGCATGGACGAGTTTCAGACCGTCTTCGAAACTCAACGCACCAGCTGCCACCAATGCAGAAAACTCGCCCAGTGAATGTCCGGCAACCATTGCCGGCTGGAAGTCGTCGCCCAGACAGAGGGCTGAAATGACACTGTGGAGGAACACGGCGGGCTGTGTCACCTTTGTCTGTTTGAGTTCTTCGGCTGTTCCGTCGAACATAATATCCGTAATATGAAATCCAAGGACTTCATTTGCCTTGTCAAACAGTTCCTTTGCCAATGCGTTGCTCTCATAAAGGTCTTTGCCCATTCCTACGAACTGGGCACCCTGACCGGGGAATACAAATGCTTTCATTTTCTTATCTTTTATTGTTATATGTCATTTTTACCATGCAAAGATACAAAAAATCGGGTAAGCGAGCAAGAAACGAATATATTCGTTTCTTCGAGCATGAGATTTTTATGTAAAAAAACGCATAAAACTGATCAGGAAATGAATGGATTCGTTTCTCCATGCGTAAGATTTTTATATGAGAGCAAGCAAAAAAGCGCAAGTAAGTTTGCGCTTTTCCGTATGAAAGAGTCTTTCTCAACGTTGCTTCGCTACCTCTCTCCAAGTGCAATCCAGCGGAAAGCATTGGTGAAAAGCAAGTTCTGCGTGGCATCGATGAAGCCTTCACCGCCATGTCCCATATTGAGGTAGACCATCCGATAGCGTTTGTTCGTCCACACAATGGGGAAGTCGCCACGCTGGACAATGTCTTTAATGCCAAAAGGATAGTTCTTGGGAGAGATGGAAAGAAGCACGTCCACATCCCGATTCATCCGCGGTGACGGTGAGAACTGGTAGAACTCGCTGGCAGGGGCGACGAACTGCGCGGGCAGCGTACGCACAACGGGATTCGTTTCGTTCTCCACATCGACCAGCGCGGGCTGCGGCGGCCAGTTATTGCAAAGGAAGGGACCACATCCCAGGAACTGGTTGTACCACGGCCAATGCGTATTCGCATCATTATAGCCCGTTCCGTGGAAGCCAAGCCATCCCCCACCCTGCTCCATATATTGCTCGAAGGCATGCCGTGCGGCTTCAGTAGCCGGCAGGGTATTAAGCATCACCACCACATCGTACTTCCGCAGGCTGTCGACCTGACTGAAATGCTCCGTCCGAACATCATAGAGGAAGCCTTCACCATAGGAAAGTTTGTGGAAGAAATCCAAGGCCTGACGGTCAAACTCCACATGCGCCGGCTCCGCCGACGGGTCATAAAGGAACAAAGCACGGAACCTCGGTGCCTGTGCATAGTCGCAGGGATAAGCTGTCGGAGCATCAGGCGACATGGAGCGGCTCCTGTTCAACGCCTCCAGATAATAATAGTCAGCATAGATAATCGGCACATCAATCTCATCTCCAGCAGGATGGTTGCCCGTGGAATGCTGCAAAAGAAAGCCTTGCGACGTTCCCGGCGCAGACTGATAATGAGCGGAAAGGCTCTCAACGATGCGGTCGGCCAGCTGCCGATAGTTCTTCGCAGCTCCTGCATCGACAAACGCAGCCAGCTCATACAAGCCCGAAGCGAAGACGGCCGCCGCCGAAGCATCACGCGGAAGCGACTGCTCATCCGCTCCGTCCACCTTCATATCCCAGTAAGGTATCAAGTCTTTCGGCATGTTTTTCTGTGAAAAGAAGAACGAAGCAATCTTCTGAGCCATAGCCAGATAGGCAGGATTGCGCGTGTATCGGTAACACATGGTGAATCCATAGAGCCCCCACGCCTGTCCGCGGCTCCACACCGACTCGTCGGCATAGCCTTGGAAGGTGATGCGCTTGATGACATGCCCGTCGGCTGCATCGTAGTCTACAACATGATAGGAAGAACCGTCATCACGGAAATGATGAGCCAGTGTCCGGTCAGCATGGCTCACCGCCATCTCCCGAAAGCGTTCGTCGCCCGTCAGTCGGGATGCTTCAAACAACAGCTCAAGGTTCATCATGTTGTCAATGATGACCGGAAAAGACCAGCGGTCGCCTCCCCAGCTCCACGAACGGATGCATCCCACTTTCTCGTCAAAGCGCGAAGCCAATGTCCGGGCGGCCTGCACCACCACGTCGCGGTATTCCTTCTGCCCCGTCAGTTCATAGGCTTTGCCAAACGAACAATACATCATAAAGCCCAGGTCATGGCTGCTGCCGTCATTCTTAACCGCCTCCATGAGCCAGGTATTGGTCGCAGCCTGCTCACGCCAGAAAGGATTACGCGTGAGCTGATACATCTGCCACAGCACACCAGGGTAGAAACCGGCACACCAGTCACCACGTCCCACCATGCGCAGGCTTCCGTCAGGTTCCACACAACGCGGCATCAGCTGCTCACCACGTTTCCCAGCGACGGCTTCCACCAAGTATCGCAACTGCTTGTCGGCCTGTGCCAGCCGCCGGGCGTGTGCGTCAGGTCTTCCGTATAGGAGAAAGAACCTGTCGTCCGGCCGTTTCACCATTTCATCTACCGCCAGTTGATGAAGGTCCGTACGCATCGGACACAACAAGGAATACTTATAGAGGTCCTTACTAAGTTCCTGCTGCTTCTCCTCCCATCCACTAAGCTGCTGATAAGGCCACGCCGTCACCTCCTTACCCATGAACAGTGACAGGAAGTCAGCCGCCTTCCCTACCCGTTCTATCCCCGTGAGCGACTTGCCGAGGTTTGCTGCCATCTGATAGACATCAATCATGTGCGACAGGTTGTATTCGGAATAGCCAAACGCCAGCGTGCGCCACAGCTCATGAGGCTGCCGTCCGTCCGACTGCACCTGTTGCCGCACTCGCTTCTCATAGAAATCGCCCAGCACACGATCCACCACGGCCTCTTCGCCGACATAATGAGCGTATGCGATGAGTTGCATGTCGTAGACGATGCTATGATTGTTCGCTTGCTGCGATTCCTCCTTTCCCTGCTCGCTCTCCTGCATCCAGTGCAGCAGTGCCGCAAACCATGCTTTTAGCCCAGCCTCGTCTTTAGCGGTAAAGGCCTTCGAAGTCTTCAGTAACTGAACAGCGTCGAGCATCTCCACCATGGAAAAGCCGTCCAGAAGACCATAGCAACGCCCCTTGCCGCCATTCACTCCCGGCACCATCTGCGCATAGGCCAGATTCGGATTCATGCGCGTCGCCTTGTCGAGAAACCACGTCCGCAGCTGCTCAACAGCCTTTCCGGCATAGCGTTCATCGTTGCTGAAGTAATAGGCCAACGCCCATGTCGTCACCCTGCCGGCCATTTCCGACAGGCGATTACGGTCAAGTCGTTCCAATTCAGGATTCGATACGCCATCCCGGTTCACATAGGGCAGGCCGTCTTGCTTCGTTGAATCGGGCCAGAAATAGCGGGCCAGACTCAGATAGTCGTGTTTGTCGCCACTCGCTGCAACGCGGTCTTTCATCATCACCGAAACAGGACGCGCTTCCATGAGCCCCTCCGCATCCGCCAGCAACTGCTCGCAGGCAGCCGCATAGACGGGTTCGTCCAACGATTCCTTTACTTGCGACAGGTGACGGATGTCCCAAAGAACTTGCGAAAACGCAGGGACAACGCACCAAAAGGCCGCTATGGCCATACAAAAGATTTTCCGATTCATGCTTAGCTTCTTTGATTTCTCTGCAAAAGTAACCATTTTCTTTGAAAAAACAACCACTTGTTCACGGAAAAACAACATGCAACAACCTGCCAAGGGGCATTTACGGAAACAAAAGCAAGCCGACTTCCCGAACGGAAACACCTCCCTGAGGTTCCCCACATACCCCCTTTACATGCCAAAAGAACTTTACTCATTCTGCAAGTGAGCCTCAGTCGCGAGAATTTTTAATTTATTAATTCTCAAAAAATAAATT
>CAMHEA010000117.1 GCA_946184025.1 uncultured Prevotella sp. | reverse complement strand
GAGGCTCTACGCTCTACATGACTGCCGTATCACTCGAAATGTCGGATGAACCTTTTTTTCTTGCCTGCCTTACGGGAAAAGACAAAGACCAAGCCAACACTTGGGAATACCCTTTTCAGCGTTCTGGAGCCATCCTTCCAACCCACTGAGCCTCAACCGTTTAGCAGAACGGATTTAGTCGTGAGAATTTTTAATTTAAAAATTGAGAATTAATAAATTATTTTTTGAGAATTAATAAATTAAAAATTCTCACGACTGTGGCACTTTCGGAAAATGACCAGGTTCTTTTCAGCGGATGACGATGCTTCTTCCGGAAAAGGACTGCGGCAGTTACAAAGTCCTCTACAAGTGCAAAACCATCTTTTGCAGCTGTCCTTGAGCGCAGGCATGAACTGCTCCAAAGAAGAAAAGACAGACATCCGTCTACGCAAAAGGTCCCAAGAGCTATGGAAAACCGAACACAGGATGTGAGTTTTCGGATAGTTCGCCATTGAAAACCTTAAAAAAGGCATTTCATCGACAAATTCATGCACAAAAAGTTTGGTTGTGTGCATAGAAGATTGTACCTTTGCACAAATTTTTGAACTTTGTGCAAGATGGAGACAATACCAAGTTTCAATCAATACATAGAAAGAAGCATCAAAGAGAACTGGGATTTTGATGCACTGACTGACTATAAAGGTGCGACACTACAGTATCACGACGTAGCCCGTAAAATAGAAAAGCTGCACATTCTGTTTGAAAACAGCGGTGTGCAGAAGGGAGACAAGATTGCCCTGTGCGGCCGCAACAGTTCGTGTTGGGCTGTGGCTTTTTTGGCAACGCTCACCTATGGAGCCGTCGTCGTACCCATCCAACATGAGTTTACGCCAGACCAAGTGCATCACATCGTGAACCACTCCGAAGCTAAGCTGCTTTTCGTGGGCGATGTGGTGGCAACGACCATCAATCCCGAGGCCATGCCGGCACTGGAAGGTATTGTCTATATCCCGGATTTCTCGTTGGTTCTCTCCCGTTCGGAAAGCCTAACCTATGCGCGTGAGCATCTGAATGAGATTTTCGGAAAGAAATATCCGAAGTATTTCCGGGTAGAGCATGTCAGCTATTATGTAGATGATGCAGAAGACTTGGCCCTGATCAACTATACCAGTGGCACCACCGGTTTTTCAAAAGGGGTGATGCTGCCTTACAGAACCATCTGGGGCAACCTGAATTTCTGTATGAATCATCTTGGCACTCATGTGCCCAGCCGCAGCAATATGGTATGCATCCTGCCGATGGCTCACATGTATGGTCTGGCCATTGAGTTCATCTTCGGCTTCTGCCGCGGCCTGCATCTCTACTTCCTGACCCGCCTGCCGAGTCCGACGCTCATCGCCGAGGCTTTCAGCACGGTGAAGCCGTCGCTCATCGTGGCCGTTCCGCTCATCATCGACAAGATCATCCGCAAGCGCGTGTTCCCCATTGTGCAGACCCACAAGGTGAAACTGCTGCTGAGCATGCCTGTTATCAGCAAGAAAGTGAAACAGAAAATCTGCGAGCAAGTGATCAACGCTTTTGGCGGAAACATGTATGAGATCATTATCGGCGGAGCTGCCCTGAACAAAGAGGTGGAAGCATTCCTGAAAGCCATAGACTTCCCGTTCACCGTAGGATATGGTACCACGGAGTGCGCACCGCTCATTTCTTATTCCGACTATAAAGACTTCGTGCCTCAGTCGTGCGGACAGCCTGTCGACGGTATGGAGGTGAAGATTCTGAGTCCCGATCCCGAACACGTTCCCGGTGAAATCATCACCCGCGGCGTAAACGTAATGACAGGTTACTATAAGAACCAAGAAGCTACCGATGCCGTCATCGACAAAGACGGATGGTACCACACGGGCGATACAGGCACGATGTCAGCCGACGGACACATCTTCATCCGCGGACGTATCAAGAACATGCTGCTCGGTGCCAACGGACAGAACATCTATCCGGAGGAGATCGAGGACAAGCTCAACTCCATGGCAATGGTCAGCGAAAGCATTATCATCCAGAAGGACGAGAAACTGATTGCGCTGGTACATCCGGAGCAAGAAGAAATCAAGTCCATGGGCTTCTCGCGAGAGGATATTGAGAACATCATGGAGCAGAACCGGCTGGAACTGAACAATTCCCTGCCACCGTTCAGTAAGATTTCAGCCATCCAACTCTACGACGAAGAATTCGAAAAGACTCCCAAGAAGAGCATCAAGCGGTACCTTTATCAGCCCAAGATGCTATAAGGCTGACGGAGTTGCATGTAATCCCTCCATCTGGTAAAATGTAGTTACAAAACACCAGAAGGAGGATGAAATTGCAATAAAAACACGCTTTTGCACATTTTTCGCATAAATTGTGCACAAAAGATTTTGAAATGTGCAGATAAGGTATTATCTTTGCACAGAATTTAGAATGTTGTGCAATGGAACAGATTCCAAGTTTTAACGCATTAATCGAAAAGAGCATCATCGAGCATTGGGATCTCGATGCGCTGACAGACTACAAAGGAAAGACACTACAATATCACGATGTAGCGCGGAAAATAGAAAAACTCCACATTCTCTTTGAGAATAGCGGAGTGGTCAAGGGAGACAAGATTGCCCTGTGCGGCCGCAACAGCAGCAACTGGGCCGTTGCCTTCCTGGCTACGCTCACCTACGGAGCTATTGCGGTGCCCATTCTCCATGAATTCATGCCTGAGCAGATTCACAACATCGTGAACCACTCCGATGCCAAGCTACTGTTCACCGGCGATGTTGTGTCTACCGTCATCGATGCAACGAAGATGCCCGCATTGGAAGGCATCATCTACATTCCTGACTATTCGCTCCTCGTTTCCCGAACCGACAAGCTCACCTATGCCCGTGAGCATCTTAACGAGATGTTCGGAAAGAAATTCCCCAAGTATTTCCGCCCTGAGCATGTGAACTATTACAAGGAACAAAGCCCCGAGGAGCTGGCACTCATCAACTACACCAGCGGCACCACGGGATTCTCCAAAGGTGTGATGATTCCCTATCGGGCCATTTGGAGCAATGCCGATTTTGCAGAACATGTATTGGGAAAGGAGCTCCATGCCGGAGACAACGTCATCAGCATCCTGCCGATGGCTCACATGTACGGCATGTCCTTCGAGTTCATCTACGAGTTCATTACGGGTGCACACATCTACTACCTCACCCGTGTCCCCTCCCCGGCCATTATTGCCCAGGCCTTTGCCGATGTCAAGCCGCGCATCATCATCTCCGTGCCGCTCATCATTGAGAAAATCATCCGCAAGAAGGTTTTTCCGAAGATACAGAACAACCGCATGCGCCTCTTGCTCAACATGCCGGTCATCAACAAAAAGGTACGCGAAAAGATCTGCGAACAGGTTTATGCAGCCTTCGGAGGCAATGCCTATGAAGTCATCATCGGCGGAGCAGCACTCAACCAGGAAGTAGAATCGTTCCTGAAGCGCATCGGATTCCCCTATACCGTCGGTTACGGAGCTACCGAGTGTGCGCCTATCATCTGCTACCGCGACTGGCACACTTTTGCACAAGGCTCTTGCGGACAGGCAGCTTACCACCAAGAAGTGAAAGTATTGAGCAGTAACCCGGCCACCATACCCGGAGAAATCGTCACTAAAGGTCTGAACGTCATGCTCGGATACTACAAGAACGAAGAAGCTACGGAGCAAACCATTGACAAAGAAGGATGGTACCACACAGGCGACCTTGGTTTGATGGATGCTGACGGCAACGTATACATCAAGGGACGTTCCAAGAACATGTTGCTGGGCTCCAACGGGCAGAACATCTACCCGGAAGAAATCGAAGACAAACTCAATTCACTGCCCATGGTCAACGAAAGCGTTGTCATTCAGGAAGGCGAAAAGCTTGTCGGACTGGTTTATCCCGACTATGACGAAGCCAAGGCGCTGGGACTGACCAACAACGACTTGGTAAGCATCATGGAACAGAACAAGAACCAGCTGAACGAAATCGTACCGCACTACAGCAAGCTTTCGGAGATTCGCATCCACGAAGAAGAATTTGCCAAGACACCGAAGAAGAGCATCAAGCGTTTCCTCTATCAGCCGAAGATGTAATTCTAAGGACTGGCATTCATTCTATAAAGGTCAAACGGGAGGTCAAAGACAATGCTTTGGCTTCCCGTTTGACTTTTATCCCAATCAACTCATTATATAATAACAAGCAAGCTGGCTCAGCAGAGAAAGCTATTGAGGATTGAGCATTCATCAGATGCGGTTCAGATAAGCGGAACACATTTCCGCACAACGCTCACCGTCCACACCGGCACTGACGATTCCTCCGGCATAGCCAGCACCCTCGCCACAGGGGAACAGTCCCTGCACCTGCACATGTTGCAAAGTCTCGCGATCACGAAGAATCCTTACAGGCGAGCTGGTTCGGGTTTCCGTAGCTATCATCACAGCCTCATTGGTCAAGAAACCATGTGCCTGCCGTCCAAAGGTCTTGAATCCTTCCTGAAGACGCTTCGAAACAAATGCTGGAAGCCAGAAGTGTAACGGACTGGAAATCAAGCCCGGAGCATAAGAACTCTTAGGGAGGTCATACGACAGCCGGTTGTTTACGAAGTCAGCCATCCGCTGTGCCGGAGCTGTCTGCTTGCGGTTGCCCTGCTGCCACGTCATCCGCTCCAGGCTTTCTTGAAAAGCCATGACACGCAAAGGCGAATCTGTCGGCACGTCTCCCCCCCAGTCCGATAGCGAAGCCATATCCTCCGGACGTATCTCAACCACCATTCCCGAGTTGCTCCACTGCGTTCCGCGGTTAGCCGGTGACATTCCGTTTACCACAATCTGCTCATCGCCCGTGGCAGCAGGGATGACAAAGCCGCCGGGACACATACAGAAGGAATAGACCCCACGCCCATCGGCCTGTGTCACGAAGCTGTATTCTGCGGCCGGCAAGTATTTTCCTCGCCCTTCCTTCCGGTGGTATTGAATCTGATCAATCAGCTGCGCAGGATGTTCCAAGCGTACACCGACAGCAATGCCCTTGGCCTCAATCTCAACCTTCGCCTCAGCAAGATAGCGATACACGTCGCGCGCACTGTGTCCTGTAGCCAAGATGACAGGACCGCGAAACTCCCGACACGCGGATTTCGTCTCCGCTTCTATTCCCACCACACGGCGACAGCCATCCGATTCCGTCTCTATCAGCAAGCGGGTCATCTTCGTCTGGAAGTGTACTTCACCTCCACAGCTTAGAATCGTGTTCCGCATATTCTCAATGACACGCGGCAACTTATCCGTACCGATGTGCGGATGGGCATCGGAAAGAATCGAAGTAGAAGCCCCATGCTGGCAAAACACTTGCAGAATCTTATCCACATTGCCCCGTTTCTTGCTCCGGGTATAGAGTTTCCCGTCAGAATAGGCACCCGCTCCGCCTTCACCAAAGCAGTAATTGCTCTCGCCGTCCACCCGTTGCGTCCGTGTGATGTCAGCCAAATCCTTTTTCCGGGCACGCACATCCTTGCCACGCTCGACCACCACAGGCCGGAGTCCCAGCTCTATCAGCCGAAGTGCCGCAAAGAGACCGCCGGGACCGGCACCGACGACCACCACCTGCGGCCGTTGGCTCACATCGGGATAGTCCACACACTCATAGCCGTCGTCCTGCGGAAATTCGTTCACATACACACGCACCTTCAAATTGACAAAAATGCGCCGCTGCCGTGCATCTATCGATCGCTTCAGCACCCGCACATGGGTCATGGTGCGTGCGTCCAAACCTTTTTCACGAGCCACATACGCTTTCAGTGCCTGCTCGTCAGCCGCCTGTTCTGGCAGCACCCGCAGTTGATATTCTTGTATCATAATCCTGTCTTTCCTCTGATTATCGCTGCAAAATTATTAAAAAAGAAGAAAACGAAAGAAAGACCCATGAAAAA
>CAMHEA010000116.1 GCA_946184025.1 uncultured Prevotella sp. | reverse complement strand
GGCACTCTTTGGTCTGTGGCTGACAGGGTGTCGTGGCCGGCAGGAGGGCGGAAGCATCCTGCCCGAAGGCGTGACGTTGTGCGAAGGCGACATCGTGTTCCGTCGCGGCGGCGGCCTTGAGAGTCATGCCGTGATGATGATGGACGTGGACGGCAACTATTCGCATGTCGGCATTGTCGTCGACACGCTGGGACGGCTGATGGTCTGTCATGCCGTGCCGGGCGAACCCGACTTCGAGGGCGATCCCGACCGCGTCAAGTTGGATGATGTCCAAACGTTCTTCTCCAGTGTATATGCCAGTTGCGGCGAGGTGATGCGGCTGCGTGGCGACAGCCTTTCTCCGCGTCAGGCCGCCCGCAAGGCCCTGGAAGTCTATCGCAGGGGAGTGCTTTTCGACCACGCCTACGATTCTGAGGACACCACGAAGATGTACTGCACGGAGCTGGTGATGTATGCCTACGAGCGCAACGGCATCCAACTGGTACAGCCAAAAGTGCCCCACGAGGTGGAGATTCCGTTGCTGACGGCCTCGGTCTTCTATCCCTCGGACATCGCAAAATCAAGACTGTTAAGTTCAATTACACAATTCTAACCATTAAACATTTGTGAGACATGAAAAAATTGCTGATTTTTGCTGTAGTGATGGCAGCCGTGGCAGTGCTCGGCAGCTGTTCTGAAAGTAATTCACCCAAGGCTACCGCCGAGAAGTCTATGGAATGCCTGAAGAACAAAGACTTCCAGGGCTACACCGACCTGCTCTATTTCAACAAGGAAACGTTGAAGGATCCGGAGAAGGTGAAGCAGGAGAAGGACACCTACCGGGCTCTCCTCCAGAAGGCTTTCAGCACTCGTACAGAGGGCAAGGGCGACATCAAGGAGTACAGCTTCGTATCGGAAGACGTGAAGGACAGCGTGGCTGTCGTGAAGATGGCCGTCGTCTCCACAAAGAATGAGAAGGACACCGTTGACGTGAAGCTCCGCAAGGACGACAACGGGGAATGGAAACTCGACTCTAAGAAGTAACCCTGTAGGACCATGCGGCTGGAACGACATCCTGCCGGAAACGAAAAAGCCTCCGCATCATGGCGCGGAGGCTTTTTCTGTTTGATGAAATTTCGTGTGCTACAATGTGTGTATCAGTTACTGCTCGGCCATTGCAGCCATGATTTTGGCTTCGAGTTCCTCGCAGAGTTCGGGGTTGTCGCGCAGCAGGGTCTTGGTGGCATCGCGTCCCTGAGCCAGCTTTGAGCCGTCATAGCTGAACCAGCTGCCAGATTTCTGGATGATGCCGTACTCTACACCGAGGTCTACAATCTCGCCGATCTTGGAGATTCCTTCTCCGAAGGTGATTTCAAACTCGGCCTTGCGGAATGGAGGTGCCACTTTGTTCTTGACAACTTTCACGCGGACTTGGTTTCCGATGACCTGGTCTCCGTCTTTGATGCTGGTGACGCGACGTATGTCGAGGCGCACGCTGGCGTAGAATTTCAGTGCATTGCCGCCCGTCGTGGTCTCAGGATTGCCAAACATGATGCCGATTTTCTCGCGCAGCTGGTTGATGAAGATGCAGGTGGTGTTGGTCTTGGCGATGGTGGCGGTGAGTTTGCGCAATGCCTGACTCATCAGTCGGGCGTGGAGGCCTACGGCGGAGTCGCCCATATCGCCTTCTATTTCCTTCTTCGGTGTGAGGGCGGCCACGGAGTCGATGACGATGATGTCGATGGCCGAGGAGCGTATGAGTTGGTCGGCAATCTCCAGTGCCTGTTCGCCGTTGTCGGGCTGCGATATCCACAGGTTGTCGATGTCTACGCCGAGCTTGGCGGCATAGAAACGGTCGAAGGCGTGTTCTGCATCGATGAAGGCAGCGATGCCGCCTGCCTTCTGGGCTTCGGCAATGGCGTGGATGGCGAGGGTCGTCTTACCTGATGATTCGGGACCGTAGATTTCGATGATGCGTCCTTTGGGGTAGCCGCCAACGCCGAGTGCGGCGTTCAGGGCGATGGAGCCGGTGGGTATCACGTCTACGTTTTCTATTTGTTCGTCGCCCATACGCATGATGGAACCTTTACCGAAGTCTTTTTCTATCTTGGCCATGGCGGCCTGCAAGGCTTTCAGCCGGCCTTCTTGGAGGTTGGCGGTTTCTGTGTTTTCTTTCTTTGCCATGATTGATGATGGATAATTAATATGAATAACTATAATTGCGGTCTTGGGAGCATGGTGTCCTCTGCCCGCTATTCGCTGTGTCCTATTTCAGTTCCAGGTCGCCGTCGAACTCTTCGTTCCATGGCAATCCCTGCTTGTTGAGCTGTTCCATGAATGGATCTGGATCGAAGTCTTCTACGTTCCATACGCCGGGCTTACGCCAGATGCCTTTGACGAACATCATGGCACCGATCATTGCCGGCACGCCGGTGGTGTAGCTCACGCCCTGCATGCCTGTTTCCTGATAGGCTTCCTGATGCTTGCAGTTGTTATATATATAATAGGTGTGTTCCTTTCCGTCCTTGATGCCACGGATGCGGCAGCCGATGGAAGTCTCGCCTTCGTAGTTCTCGCCAAGGTCCTGCGGGTTGGGCAGTACGGCTTTGAGGAACTGCAAGGGCACGATTTTGACCTTGACGGTCTTTGTCGGATTGTCGGCCAGTGGGGCTTCGTAGTCTATTTCGTCGATGCGGCTCATTCCGATGTTTTGGATTACGTCGAGGTGTTTCAGGTATTGTTCTCCGAAAGTCATCCAGAAACGTGCCTGTTTGATGGTGGGATAGTTCTTGACGAGCGACTCCAGTTCTTCGTGGTGCAGCAGGTACGACTCGCGTGGTCCGATGTTCGGGTAGGTCAGCGGCTGGTGGAACTCCAGCGGCTCGGTCTCTATCCACTTTCCGTCCTTGTAGTAGAGTCCCTTCTGGGTGATTTCGCGGATGTTTATTTCCGGATTGAAGTTCGTTGCGAAGGCTTTGTGGTGGTCACCGGCATTGCAGTCTACGATGTCAAGGTAGTGAATTTCGTCGAAATGGTGCTTGGCGGCATAGGCTGTGTACACGCCTGATACGCCGGGATCGAATCCGCATCCCAGGATGGCGGTCAGGCCGGCCTGCTCGAATCGCTCTTTGTAGGCCCATTGCCATGAGTATTCAAAGTGGGCTTCGTCCTTGGGCTCGTAGTTTGCCGTGTCCAGGTAGTTGCATCCGCATGCCAGACAGGCTTCCATGATGGTTAGGTCCTGATAGGGCAGTGCCAGGTTGATGACCAGTTCGGGCTGGTAGTCGCTGAACAAGGCCTTCAACTGTTCCACGTCGTCGGCGTCAACCTGCGCCGTCTGTATCGGCATGGTATATCCCTTGTCATGGATAGCCTTTACGATTTGGTCGCATTTCTCCTTGCGCCGACTGGCAATCATGAAGTCTGTAAACACATCAGCGTTCTGTGCAATCTTGAACGCTGCCACCGTGGCAACGCCCCCGGCTCCGATCATTAATACTCTGCTCATAGTCCTTTTCTCTTCTATTATGTTCTTTTTGGTGTCTGTTTTCCGTTGCATGGCTATCATAAACTCGGTGAACACGTCGCTTTGCTGCCCTTCTTTGCGCGTTGCGACGATGTCGGAAACCATTTTCTTGCGTTTCAGAATCCGTGCCATGGTATTTCAGGGGATATTTTTCTGCAAAGATAGTAAAAAATGGAAATTGTCGCAAGGGTTTTCTGTATCTTTATCCGATTTCCTCGGCGCGGATGCCGAGTGCATTCATCAGCGAATAGCCAAGGATCTCCTGTCGGAAGTTGCCGCCCGGCATGGGTTGCATGGCAAAAACGGTGATGCGCTTGCTGTCGTCGTCCATGCGTCGCAGGGTCTCCCGGATGTCCTCGTAGAGTGTTCCTTCGTCCGCGTCGGGTATAACCATGACCCGTTTCACCTCTTTCTGTTGACAGACGGTGCCCAGAATGTCGAGCAACAGGTCGTTTTTGTCCACCATCGGCTCCACGGCAATCGGTGTCAGGCTGAATTCTCCCAGTTGTCCGTCCTTGAATGCCATGCCGGTCAGTTCTTTTTCATAGTCGCCTGGCTTGAAATTCTCCATTCGCGGCCGCTGTCGGTCGTGTATGAGCACCACCTGTGTGTCGTGGTCGCCTTGCCGCAGTCCCCCGTCGAGGGCGATGCAGACAGCCCATTGTGACAAGTCGGCAGGCGGAATGCGCCGTCCGATCATCCGTTCGAAGTTCACGATGAGGTCGAAAGCCACCTTGTCCAAGTAGTCCGCGTCAGCGATAATCACGTTGCTGCTCCAGCTGATCAGTTGTTCCATAGGCACAAAGATACAGCGATTTTGTGAGAAAAGCAAAGGAAATGTACGATTTCCTTTTATTTTTTGTACCTTTGCAACGGCTATTCTGTAGCATTGTCGTGCAGGGATGCCTGTTGAGAGATACAACGATGGAGAGGAAAGACAGCTATTCGCATATACTGAAATATACAGGTTTGTTCGGCGGAGTGCAAGGATTAGGCATCCTGGTCAGCATTCTGCGCACGAAGCTGGTGGCTGTTATCCTGGGGCCGCAGGGCGTTGGTCTGATTTCCCTGTTCAATTCCACCATCAAGCTGATAGGCGACGGCACCACCTTCGGGCTGTCGATGAGTGGTGTGAAGGCCGTTTCCGAAGCCTATGAAACCGGCGATGAGGTGCAGCTGCGCAAGGCCATCCGCCAGGTGCGCTCCTTCAGTCTGCTCACAGCCTTGCTGGGAACCGTCGTCTGCGTAGCCTTGAGCCCGTTGCTCAGCCGCTACACCTTCTCGTGGGACGGACACATCTTCCATTTCATCTGCCTGGCACCGGCGGTAGGCCTCACCGCCCTGATGGGTGGAGAGACAGCCGTGCTCAAAGGCACCCGCCAGCTACGCGGCATGGCCGTCGTTTCCATCTACTCCCTGCTTGCTTCCCTCCTTCTTTCCATTCCCATCTTCTATCTGTTCGGCGATGCCGGCATCGTTCCGTCCATCGTTCTGGTGGCATTGGTACAGATGCTGCTCATGGTTGGCTATTCCTTCCGTCGCTATCCGTTGGAGATTTCGCTGCGCCGGCATGTCCTTGCCAGTGGCGCAAGCCTGCTCATGCTGGGCATCGGCGTGGTACTGGCCAATGTGATGAACTCTGGTGCCGAATTGCTCATCAAAAGCTACATCAACAACGTGGCGCAGATAGAAGAACTCGGACTCTACAATGCAGGTTTTATGATGACCATGACCTATGCCGGCATGGTGTTCTCGGCCATGGAAACCGACTACTTCCCGCGTCTGGCCGGCATCAATGGAGTGGGAGAGGAGCTCAACCAGACGGTCAATCGGCAGATCGAGGTGTCGCTGTTATTGGTTGCTCCCCTGCTGGTGGGCTTCATGATAGGTCTGCCCATCATCATCCCGCTGCTCTACAGCACCCGTTTCCTGCCAGCCATCGGCTTGGTTCAGGTGCTCATCCTAGCCATGTACCTGCGTGCCCTGAAGCTCCCGCTGGCCTATCTGCCGCTGGCCAAAGGCCATCCGTGGTCCTATCTGCTCATGGAAGGAATCTGCGCCGTGACGCTGGCCACGCTCACCATCGTCTTCTTCCGCTTCTTCGGACTCACGGGTGCAGGCATTGGCATCCTGCTCAATGCCGTCTTCGACTTCTTCATGCTTAACATCTTCATGCACTATCGCTATGGATATGTCATCTCCGCTGCTGTCTTGAAGTATGCCGCCCTTCAGTTGCCCATCGGCCTGATGGCCTATGCCCTCACGTTTGTCGGCAATCCGTGGGTCTATTGGCCTGTCGGCATCCTGTTGGGACTGCTCAGCCTTTCCATTTCCCTCTATATCCTGCACCGTAAGTCACGCCTGTGGAAGGCTCTCAAGGAGAAAATGGTGCGCAAGGCATAGCCTTTTTCCTTTCCTTTTTTGCTCAGTTGTAAGCGGGCTGTACCTCACTTGTCCTCCGAAAGTGCCACAGTCGCAAGAATTTTTAATTT
>CAMHEA010000115.1 GCA_946184025.1 uncultured Prevotella sp. | reverse complement strand
GACACGAAGAACGGCAACGCTGTCGTTTTAGAGTTGAAAGAAAGCAAGATTGTGAAGCTTAACGGCCAAAGCGGCTCTGGCGAACAGGGCGGTGGCGGCAATAATGGCCCAGGCACCGTTTCCGGCAACACCATCACCGTTAAGGCTATTGACTTTGGAGTAGCAAACGGTAAA
The DNA here is from genome assembly GCA_946184025.1 of uncultured Prevotella sp. Taxonomy (GTDB): domain Bacteria; phylum Bacteroidota; class Bacteroidia; order Bacteroidales; family Bacteroidaceae; genus Prevotella. The sequence continues at coordinate 5,911 of CAMHEA010000115.1, read as the reverse complement.
ACTATGGATACACAAACATTGGCTGATGGCACAAAACTCGTATTCGACGGTGGCGGTAATAGCAATGCACCCAAATACTACGACACTGGTACCAACATCCGTATGTATCCGAAGAATTCAGTAACCATCACTGCCTCAAAGAACATTCAGAAAGTGGTGTTCACCTGTGATGAATATCAAGGTACCACCTATAATGCAAGCGGAGACATTACAGCTCAACCAGGAACCGCAAACCTGGATGGTAAGAATGTCACTATAAGCAATATATCCAGCAAGACCACCACTATCACAAATACATCTGGCAATACAGGTGCTACAAGCCAGATACGCATTGTTTCAATTGAAATTACTTACGATAATTAGAAATAATTCCTGAAATATTTGGCGGGCTGCAAAATTCTTTGTACTTTTGCAGCCCGAAATATTTTTTAATTAATTAATAAACAAGAAAATGAAAAAAGGTATTCATCCCGAAAACTATCGCCCCGTCGTGTTTAAGGACATGTCCAACGGCGATATGTTCCTTACGAAGTCTACTGCAAAGACAAATGACACCGTAGAGTTCGAAGGCGAAACTTACCCAGTGGTAAAAGTCGAAATCTCAAGCACCTCTCACCCGTTCTATACTGGTAAGAGCAAGCTCGTTGACACTGCCGGTCGCGTTGACCGCTTCATGAGCCGCTACGGTAAGAGCACCAAGAAGTAATATCTTTTCAATAAGATAATCCAAACCGAATGCGTCAGCGTGTAGTTGCATATGCACGCCGGCGCATTCTCTTTTCTCCCACCCGAACTATGAAAATCAAACAACTCCTTCCCGCCCTCGTCCTCACACTTGCATTCACGGCATGCAGCGACGACGACAAGCTGCCATACACCGACGACAGCCAGCAGACCTCCACGGAGAACAGAAACCAGAATCCTGCCACCGTCTCGGAATGGCAGCGGCTGGAGGTTCCAAGAGTGAAAAACAATGCGGATAACATTGTCCTGGTCAGGAAGGTGCCGACATACGGCGTGAACTATATCCTGGAATACGACCGGAAGAAGCGCGCTCAGCGATGGGCCTGCTTCCAGTGGTACGACGGCAACAGCGGCACAGCCTGGAACCGTAACAACTGGGACTACGAAACGAGCAATCCCTGGGCTATGCTCAACCTGAGGACCCACGGATGGGGAGACCCTTTCCAGCCAGACCCCGACCTGCCTCTTGGAGAAAGAACGGAGCTGGAGGAATACGATGGAATTCCCTACCAACGCGGACATATCGTGGCTTCGGCAGACCGCGTAAACTCCAAGGAAGCCAACGAGCAGACCTTCTATCTCTCCAACATCATGCCGCAATATAAGAACCTGAACGAAGGTATCTGGCAGGACATGGAAAGCCAACTGCGCACATGGAACAGCAAGAAGAACAAGCCTTATCGCGAAACGCTGTACGTCTGCAAGGGCGGCACCATCGACGGAAACCTGATTAACACCACGACCTCTACGGGACTCATCGTGCCGAAATACTTCTTCATGGCCGTTCTGGCGAAGGTTTCCAACAACAACTATAAGGCCTTGGCTTTCTGGGTGGCGCATACATCCACCAACGAAAAAGGCAAACCGCTGAAGAACTACGTGAAGAGCATTGACGAACTGGAGCAGCTCACAGGCATCGATTTCTTCTGCAACCTGCCCGATGCCATCGAGGACGAAGTAGAGAAATCCTATACGCTCGCCGATTGGGGATTGTAAGCGACAGACAAAAGAAAAAGCCACTTGGTTCAACTGACCAAGTGGCTTTTCTTATTGTAAGAGTATTTATTCTCTCATGCGGAACAGACGCTTAGGTCTCTCAACGCTATTCGGTGTGGCACGGGTCTCATCTACGAAGCCGTTCTGCTTACCGTAGTAATAGTAGTAGTCATCCCAGTAGTTGTAACCGCCCCTGATGGGTTCAGAAGTCTTTCTTAGCTGGAAATGAACTCTTTTATTGTCGTGTGTGTAGATATAACCCTCGAAATAACGGTCATTCAATGAGTAGTCATAGACAGTCACATAATAGTCATCTTCCTCAAAATAAATTCTGATATCACTATTTGTCACCGTCCAAGAAATATGGCTGTAAATACGATCAGTTCCCCAAGGGGCATCGTCGTAATAGTCAATCCAGTAGCCCCTGCCAGATCTGCTGCTTGTCCGGTCGAAATAAATGAAGGAATAAGAAGCATCGTAATAGCGGCCACTCCATTCGTGAGTCACGTAGATATCACCCTCCCAGGTTCCCCAAAGGGTATCGGCAATATACTCGTCGTCATCGCAAGATGTGAAAGTGAACGACAGAGCTGCTATCGCAACCATTGTCAGCAAAGTGTGTAATCTTTTCATATCTCTAAAAATTTAAGTGTTTCTAATTGTTTACGTTGCAAAGGTAAGGGAAAAAACGATAACTGCCAAGAGAAAAACCATATTCTTCATAGGGAAATCCCCATTTTGCCTGCCTGAAGAAGATGTTGGAGCATGAAAATGCGCCAAAAACCTTAAATTTCAATAATTCTTTATTTTTCCTTCTTCATTCTACTTTTTTTAATGTATCTTTGTCGTTGAAATTTTATTTCAAAACAAACACTACCAAAAAGAAAAATGAAAACAGTTTATGATTTCGCTGTCAAGGACAGAAAGGGAGGCACCGTTTCCCTCAAAGAGTATGCCAACGAGGTGTTGCTTATCGTGAACACAGCCACCAAGTGTGGGTTCACGCCTCAGTACGACGAACTTGAAGCCCTCTACGAGAAATATCATTCACAGGGATTCACCATTCTCGACTTCCCCTGCAACCAGTTCGGTCAGCAGGCACCCGGCACCGACGAGAGCATCCACGAGTTCTGCAAACTCAACTTTGGCACCGAATTTCCGCGCTTTAAGAAAGTAAAGGTGAACGGCGAAGACGCCGACCCGCTCTTCAAGTATCTTCAGGAACAGAAAGGCTTTGCCGGCTGGGACATGGAGCACCCCATCGCCCACATCCTCGACGACATGCTCTCGAAGGCCGACCCCGACTATGCTCAGAAGCCCGACATCAAGTGGAACTTCACCAAGTTCCTCGTCAACAAGAAGGGAATGGTGGTAGCACGCTTCGAGCCCACCGAGAAAATGGAGAACATTGAGAAGCAGATTGAGGAACTGCTGAAAGACTAATGGAACACATCAAATGTCTGATTATCGGCAGCGGACCGGCAGGTTACACTGCTGCCATCTATGCCGGAAGAGCCAATCTGGCTCCCGTGCAATACTGTGGACTGCAGGTGGGCGGACAACTCACCCAGACCACCATCGTTGAAAACTTTCCGGGCTATCCCGATGGTGTGGATGCCAACCAGATGATGATGGAATTGCGCCAGCAGGCTGAGCGGTTCGGAGCCGACATCCGCGACGGCGTTATCACCCAGGCCGACTTCTCAAAGAAGCCCTATGTGCTGACCACCGACGACGGAACCCAGTTGGAAGCCGACACCGTAATCATTGCCACCGGAGCCTCGGCAAAATACCTTGGACTGGAAGACGAGAAAAAATACAACGGCCAGGGCGTTTCGGCCTGTGCCACCTGCGACGGATTCTTCTATCGCAAGAAGGTGGTGGCCGTGGTAGGCGGCGGCGACACCGCCTGCGAAGAGGCCACCTATCTGGCCCAGCTCTGCTCGAAGGTGTATATGATTGTGCGCAAAAACTATCTGCGCGCATCCGACATCATGAAGAAGCGAGTGGCTGAAAATCCGAAGATTGAAATCCTGTTCGAGCACAACACCGTGGGACTCTACGGCGAAAACGGCGTGGAAGGAGCCCACCTGGTGAAGCGCAAGGGCGAGCCCGACGAAGAGCGCTACGACCTTCCCATCGACGGATTCTTCCTGGCCATCGGCCATAAGCCAAACACCGATGTATTCAAGGATTGGCTGGAATTAGACGAGACCGGCTATATCAAGACCGAGGGCGACTCTCCGCGCACCAACATTCCCGGCGTCTTCGCCGCCGGCGACTGTGCCGACCCGCACTACCGCCAGGCCATCGTGGCCGCCGGAAGCGGTTGCAAGGCAGCCCTCGAGGCAGAACGTTATCTTCAGACGCTACCATAAAGAATTTTCCAGATTTACGGGGCAGCCCTTCACCTATATTTATATAAGGTGGAGGGCTCCTAAAAAAAGAAATTACCTTAACTCAAAGTCATGGGCCGAAAACTATTCTGCGAGATTTCTCCTACTACCTATAAGATTTCAATGGAGAAGAATATTCTACAGCGCCACCTGAAGGACCTCTTCAGCAAGGAACGCTTTGCCCATGACAAGAGCAGCGACCGGCTGCCCATCATCATCAAAAAACATAATTCGCTGATTCGCCGACGACTGGGCAACGTGGACATGCAGCTGCAGGAGAACAAGGCCGTCAATCTCTCCATCGCCGCCCCCTGCGTCAACGGCATCATCATCCGTCCGGGAGAGACGTTCTCTTTCTGGCGTCTGGTGGGACGTGATACCAAGCGACGCGGCTTCAAGGAAGGGCTGGCCATTGCCCGCGGCTGTCCCACAAAGCGAAAAGGCGGAGGCATGTGCCAGTTCACCAACCTCATACATTGGATGGTGCTCCACTCCGACCTGACCATCACCGAGCACCATCATCACGACGGGCTCGACCTCTTCCCCGACTTCAACCGCCAGATTCCTTTCGGAACGGGCACCAGCATCGTCTATAACTATCTGGACTACAGGGTGAAGAACAACACCACACGCACTTACCAGCTGCTGGTATGGGTCGACGGTGAATATCTGCGCGGCGAACTGCGGGCCGACCAAGAGCAGACCGACTCCTATCACATCTACGTCAAGGACGAACATTTCTCGCGCGAAGACGGAACGGTTTACAGAAACGGGACGGTCGTACGCGACACGATAGACAAACAGTCGGGCAAACACACACGATCGGAAATCATCCGCACCAACCACGCAAAAGTAATGTACGACACATCCAAACTTACCATCATACAGAAATAACGCTACAACACTATGGAACAAAGAACTGAGAAATTCAAGTTGGAAGACTTTGGCGAATACCTTAACCAAGGTAATCCCGACATAAAAGAGAAAGCCTACGTATGGGCTGCCGCCCTGGGATTGCAGGCAACCGACGGACTGCGCACCTCATACGAAATGCGCCGCACGGCCCGCCAATACATCGAAGGGCGTCTCACCATCGATGAAGTCCGCCAGCATATCAACGAATACTACAAAAGCAATCCCCCCGCCACAACCGATAAGGAAAAAGAGCAAGAGGCCGACAAGGTGGCCTGCAACATTGCCGACGTGCTGTTCAACAAACGGCTTGACTTCTCCACCGATGGCTACCTGAACCTGCACCGCCAGATTTTCGACGGCGTCTACGACCATGCCGGTCAGTTGCGTGCCACCGACATCGTGAAAAGCGAATGGGTGCTCGAGAAGGACACCGTGTTCTATCTGCATTGGGAAGAGCTGCGCATGGCGCTCGACAGCAACTTCCAGTTCGAGCGCAACCAGCATTACGACGAGCTGAACAAGGAAGACTTGCTAGAATGGATAGCCTTCTTCACCGCCGGCATCTGGCACATCCACCCCTTCAACGAGGGCAACACCCGTACCATTGCCGTGTTCTCCATCCTGCTGCTGCGCCCGCTGGGCTACGACATCCACACCGATGTCTTTGCCGACCATTCCTGGTATTTCCGCAACGCAATGGTACGCGCCAACTACATGAACGAGCTAAAGCACATCCATGTGAATCCCGACTTCCTCATCCGCTTCTACCGCAACTGGATGTTCGGCGACCAGTGGGACCTGCGCAACCGCTATCTGGCCATCCACCCCACCCTCGCCTGGCTCAATCAGCCCAATCTCGC
>CAMHEA010000114.1 GCA_946184025.1 uncultured Prevotella sp. | reverse complement strand
GTAGCACAACAGGTTTTGGTTCTGTTTGTGGTGGTTCGAATCCGCCTTGGACAACGTAAGCGGAGCATGGCATAACAGCCGTGCTCCGTTTTTTGATGCCCGGATGGCCATCAGGCCACGGAAAAGCCCCGTCCATCCGCTGAAAATGCCTCACTCGCTTTCCGAGAGAGCCTCATCCGTTTTCCGAAAAAGCCACAGTCATTTTCCGAAAGTGCCACGGTCGCGAGAATTTTTAATTTATTTTTTGAGAATTAATAAATTATTTTTTGAGAAAAAATAAATTAAAAATTGCCCCGCCTAAAGCCCACACGGCAACTCCCTGATACTCAACGGGTTAGCAGAAGATTCTAAAAACGAGGAAAAAACAAAAAGGAAAAAGGTCAGACTCCGATTCTGCTACCAGCTCTCTTCCTCTTGAACGAGGAAGGGGCATCGCTGGTTTGATGGGCATTCTGGGCTGGGAATGGTTTCTTTATCCAACAAAAAAGGCGGCTCCGCCATGGAGCCGCCTATCATGTAATCATGTTTCAAATTATTTTACAGCATCAGCGAGTTCAGCACCGGCCTTGAATTTAGCAACCTTCTTAGCGGCGATGGTGATCTTCTGCTTTGTAGCGGGGTTGATACCTTCGCGTGCGGGACGCTCAGCAACGGCGAATGTGCCGAAACCTACGAGCTGTACCTTGTCACCTGCTGCCAATGCAGCCTTGATAGCTTCTACTGTTGCGTCCAATGCTTTTTTTGAGTCAGCCTTACTGAGGCCTGCGCCTGCTGCAATCTTCTCGATTAACTCTGTCTTGTTCATAATTATTGGTTATTAAATGATTAGTGAATAGTATTATTCCTCGAATTTCTTCGCAAATATAAAGGAATGTTTTTAGAAATCAAACAAAAAATAGAAAAAAATAAAGAAAAGAACGAAAAAAAGTCGTTATAACCTTGATTTTATGCCCGATAAGCGGATTTTTTCGTATTTTTGCAGCAATATTAAAACCAGAACGACGTATGATGCGAAATATACCGACGGTTACGAAGAACCTGCTAATCGTCAACGTGCTGGCCTATCTGGCCTATGAGGTGCTCCGACGGACGGGTGTCGACTTGAACAACATGTTCGGTCTTCATTTCTTCCTGGCTCAGGACTTCCATGTCTATCAGTTTGTGACCTACCTGTTCATGCACGGCGGATGGGACCACATCTTCTTTAACATGTTTGCCTTGTGGATGTTCGGATGCGTGGTGGAGAACGTATGGGGGCCTAAGAAGTTCCTTTTTTATTACATTGTGTGCGGTGTGGGAGCCGGAATCTGTCAGGAATTGGCGCAGTATGTACACTATGTGGCTGGCGGCTATGCCAACCAAGGCTACGAACTGGTGGAATACGGCGGCCGGCAGGTGATGCTTTCCACGCAAACCATCATCAACATGTGGACGACGGTGGGCGCGTCGGGTGCCATCTACGGCATCCTGCTGGCCTTCGGCATGATATTTCCGGAGGAACGCATCTTCATTTTCCCGCTGCCGATACCCATTAAGGCCAAGTGGTTTGTGTTGATCTATGCCGGTGTGGAACTTTTCTCGGCTTTCAACAACTCAGGCGACGGCGTGGCACACCTTGCCCACCTCGGGGGAATGCTTTTCGGCTTCATCCTCATACGCTACTGGAAACGCCATCCCTACTCGGGGCTGGGCGACTACGGCATGTCAAAGGGGCATCAGTTCTTCGACCGCATGCGCACCAACTGGGAACAGCGCACAAGCAAGCCGCAGGGAAGCAGCCAGCAGCGCAGCGAGCAGACGCGTCGCGAGACCGACTGGGACTATAATGCACGTCGGCAGAACGAGCAGCAAGAGATAGACCGTATTCTGGACAAGATCCGTAAGAGCGGCTACGACAGCCTGTCAAAGGCGGAAAAACAGCGGTTGTTTGACAGCAGCAACAAAAACTAACTCCGGACGATGCTGAAGAAGGTGAAAAAGGTAACCCTCCGGACGGTGGCGGCAGCTAACTTGCTGGCTGTGGCCGCTTTGCTCCTGCTGGGCTACGGCGGATACATCAATCCGGAGAGCCACCCGCTGCTGGCATCGTTGGGACTCCTGTTTCCCGCCGCAGCCTTGGCCAACATCCTTTTCCTTGTCTTCTGGGTGCTGTTCCAGTGGAGAGGATGTACCATCCCACTGCTGGGATTCCTGCTCTGCTTTCCGGCCATCCGAACCTATTGGCCCCTCAACCTGTCGGGAGAACCGCCCGCCGATGCCATCAAGGTGCTCTCATTCAACGTGTACGTCTTTGCCGCCGGCTTTCGGGAGGACGGCATGCATCCCACAATAGCCTACCTCATGGAGAGCGATGCCGACATCATCTGCCTGCAAGAGGCCGACTATCGCGGAGCGAAGGCACAATACGAAGAAAAACTAAAACCGCTCTATCCCTACTACCATGAAACGCAACAGCCCTACAGCCACGACACGATGATTCTGCTGAGCCGCTACCCCATCGTCAAGCACGAAGTAATACCCTACGAATCGAAAAGCAACATCAGCGTGGCTTATGAGCTCGACGTGAAAGGCCGCCGCGTGCTGGTGGTGAACAACCACTTGGAATCGAACATGCTGAATGCGGACGACCGCGACGGCTTCAAGCAGATGATGAAAGGCGAGCTCAAGCAAGATTCGGCCAAGAAAGAATCCAAGGCTCTCCTCTCCAAACTCGGAGCCGCAGCCCAGATACGCGCGCCGCAGGCCAACACCGTGGCTGGGTATATCCAGCAGGCACGCCAACAGGGCATGAGCATCATCGTCTGCGGCGACTTCAACGACCATCCGTTGTCCTATGCCCACCACACCATAGCCCGCGGGCTCACCGACTGCTATGTAGCCGGCGGCAACGGCCCCGGTTTCTCCTTCAATCGCAACTGGATGTTCGTCAGGATCGACAACATCTTCTGCTCCGACGATTGGGAAGTCTGCGGTGCAAAAGTCGACAAAGAAGAGCATTCTTCCGACCATTATCCCATCATGTGTTGGTTGAAAAAGCGATAAAAACCGCGTCCGGAGCCTTCCAATCGCCTAAAAAATGCATAATAAAGCGGTAGAAATTTTCCTAACTGCCAAAAAATCATTATCTTTGCACGCTATATTGCCTGTCGGATACAACCTCGACGGCAGTCGGAGCGAGCATCGTTGAAATTTAATAATCAATCAATAATAAAAATGCAAAACAAAGGATTAGTTATTTGTATTGCCGTCTTGCTGACGCTTGCAAGCATCTTCTACCTGTCATTCTCAGTAGCCACAAGCTACTTTGACCGACAGGCAGCAAAGATTGAAGACCCCATCAAGCAACAGGATTACAAAGATTCTGTGAAGTATTTGGGCATCTACTCTTACCAGAAGTGCTTGGAAACGCAGATTGGTCTTGGACTTGACCTGAAAGGCGGTATGAACGTCATCCTTGAAATCTCAGTTCCCGACGTCATCGACGTACTGGCCGACCACAAGACAGACCCGGCCTATGTCAAGTCGATGCAGGAAGCCAAGAAAGAAGAGGAGACCAGTCAGAGCGATTTCATTTCGCTCTTCATCGATGCGTACAAGAAGAACTCCAACGGAGGCCGTCTGGCAACAGTGTTTGCCACGCAACAGCTCAAGGGTAAGGTCAGTACGCAGAGTACGGACAAGGAAGTGGAGCGCGTGCTTCGCGACGAAGTGGCCGCAGCCATTGAAAACTCCTACAACGTTGTACGCAACCGTATCGACAAATTCGGTGTCGTACAGCCCAACATTCAGAAACTGGAAGGACAAGAAGGTCGCCTGATGGTCGAGATGCCGGGTATCCGCGAGCCGGAGCGTATGCGTAAACTGCTCCAGGGAAGTGCCAACCTCGAATTCTGGGAGACCTATAACAACCAGGAAATCCAGCCCTACCTTGTACAGCTCGACCAACGTCTGGCCAACGGAGGCGAAGCCGCGACAGACACGACTGCCGTTGCTGCCGACTCCACCGCTGTCAAGACAGCCGACGCGAAACCTGAGGCTAAGCTGCAGCTGAGCAAGAACGCTGCTGCCAATGCAGCCAAGAGCGAGACCGCAGAAATCGAAGCGGCCAAGAAACAACACCCGTTGCTGGCCATGTTGCAGACGATTCCGGGCGACGCACTCAGCCTCGTGGGCTATGCACATGTCCGCGACACCGCAGAAATCAACAAGGCACTGCACTCGGCAGCCGCCAAGCAGGTGCTTCCGTCAGACGTTCGCCTGTTGTGGAGTGCCAAGCCGATGAACGAACAGAACAAGAACATCTTTGAACTCCACGCACTGAAGGTGACAACCAGCGACGGCCGTGCTCCGCTGGAGGGTGACGTCGTGACCGATGCCAAAGACCAGTTCGACAACTTCGGCCGTCCCGAAGTGTCCATGTCCATGAACTCGGAAGGAGCTCGCGAATGGGCACAGCTCACCAAGGCCAATGTCGGCAAGGCAGTAGCCATCGTCCTCGACGGCGTTGTCTATTCAGCACCGCGCGTCAATGGCGAAATCTCCGGTGGACAGTCGTCCATCAGCGGTAACTTCACCATTGAAGACACCAAGGACCTGGCCAACACGCTGAAGTCCGGACGTATGCCCGCTCCTGCCCGAATCGTACAGGAAGAAGTTGTGGGCCCGACCCTCGGTGCACAATCCATTCAGCAGGGTATCACCTCATTCATCATCGCCTTCGTGCTGTTGATGATCTACATGGTAGTCATGTACAACCTGATACCAGGTATGCTGGCCAACATCGCCTTGCTGCTCAACCTCTTCTTCACCCTCGGCATTCTGGCATCGTTCCAGTCGGCACTCACCATGCCAGGTATCGCTGGTATCGTGCTCACCCTCGGTACGGCCGTGGATGCCAACGTGCTTATCTATGAACGTATCAAGGAAGAGATGCGTGCCGGAAAGGGCATCAAGCAAGCCTTGCAGGCAGGTTACAGCAACGCCTTCTCGGCCATCTTCGACTCCAACCTGACCTCACTCATCACCGGTATCATCTTGCTCGTAACCGGTACTGGCCCCATCCGCGGCTTCGCGACCACTTGGATCATCGGTATCATCTGCTCCTTCTTCACCGCAGTGTTCCTCACACGACTCGTCTATGAGAACCGCATGAAGAAAGACAAGTGGCTGGGACTCACCTTCTGCACGCCCGTTTCCAAGAACCTGATGCAAGGAACACACTTCAACTTCATGTCGAAGTACAAGAAGACCTTCGTCTGCGTAAGCATCCTTGTGGCTGCCTTCATCGTCAGCTTCTTCGTACGCGGACTGAGCCAGAGCATCGACTTCACGGGAGGACGTAACTATGTCGTGACACTCGACAAGCAAGTACCTGTCGAGGACGTACGCCAGATTCTCAACGGAGCCTTCGTCAACACCATCGGCAACAAGGCCGGACAGGAAGCCAACACCAGCGTGATTGCCCTTGGAGCCGCAGAGAACAAGACCGTACGCGTATCCACCAACTGGAACATCGAGTCCAACGACGTGAAGACCGACGACGAGGCCGAGACCCTGCTCTACAACGCCTTGAAGAAAGGCGGACTCGTTTCGCAGAAGGACGTTGACAGCTTCAAGAACCCGGATGTACGCGAAGGCGGAAGCATCATCAGCTCAGCCAAGGTAGGCCCCTCTGTCGCTAAGGACATCACCTACGGAGCCTTCATCAGCGTCTTCCTCGCCCTGATCTTCATCTTCATCTACATCCTGGCACGATTCCGCAACGTCGGATTCTCTGTCGGTTCCATCGTGGCATTGGCCTGCGACACCATCTTCGTCATCGGTCTCTACTCCGTCATGTGGGGTTGGGCACCCTGGTCACTCGAAATCGATCAGACCTTCATTGGTGCCATCCTGACCGTGATCGGTTACTCCATCAACGACAAGGTGGTTGTCTTCGACCGTATCCGTGAGAACATGAAGCTGCACCCGAAGCAGGATCTGCAGCAACTGTTCAACAGTTCCATCAACCAGACCCTCGCCCGTACCATCAACACCTCCGTATCAACCCTCATCGTGTTGCTCTCCATCTTCATTCTCGGTGGCGACAGCATCCGCAGCTTTGCATGGGCCATGATCCTCGGTGTCGTATTCGGAACCCTTTCGTCCATCTTCATTGCATCACCGGTAGCCTACCTGGTACTCGGCCGCAAAATCAAGGAAGAACAGGCAGAGGCATAAGACATGACAAAACGACAATAAGGCTTACACCTTATTATATATATAGAAAGGCA
>CAMHEA010000113.1 GCA_946184025.1 uncultured Prevotella sp. | reverse complement strand
GTTTTTTTCCGACATGACGATGAAATTATACGTATAACAAACATGAATATTCTTGAAAAATCGAATTAAACAGTTGCAATCTTGTATATAATTGAGAAAAAGTATTAACTTTGCAGTCGTAATATTAATGATTGTAGTATGTACAGCTTAAAATAGAAGTGACGACTAGTACCTGTGACAGCGAGGGACGGCTGAAACTCTATTCGGCCCTCCAGATGATGCAGGACTGTTCGGAGATGTGGATCGATAGCGAACCCGGTGTGAAAGACTGCTTTGCACGGCAGAACATGGCGCAGCTGCTGGCCTCCCGGCAGGTGGAGGTCATCAGGGTTCCGAGTTATCAAGAGACCCTGACCGTTACCACGTCGGTCTATGGCATGAAACCGATGTTCGGTTTTCGCAATACCTTTATTTATGACGCGGAAGGAAATCCCTGCTATAAGACATGGAGCATGGGTGCCTTTGTGGACAAAGCCACCGGCAAGTTGAAGCGGGTGGACGACGAGACCATTGCCTCTATGACGTTGGAAACACAGTTGGAAATGGACTATAAGGACCGCCGCATCATCCTGCCTAAGGAGGGTGGCGTCGCAGGGGCTCCCATTCCAGTGATGCGGGCGGATATAGATTATAACAAACATGTGAACAACGCCAACTATATCCGTATGGCCATGGAGTTGCTGCCTGTGGATTTTGAGGTGAGAGGCCTGCGGGTGGAATACCGCGTGGCCGCCAAGTTGGGCGATGTGCTTACGCCTGTGGTCTATACCGATGGGAACCAAGTCCTGGTGGCCCTGTCTATAGGCCATGAAGTGAGTGCCATCATAGACTTCTACCGTTAGTTTTTTTCAGAAAGTGATGTCCGTATGATTTTTCATCCGCTCCATACCGACCTGCAACCGCCCTCGCAGATGAACAATCCGTTCGACTACGAGCCCCATCCGTTGTGTCTGATGGCGGCTGAGGAGCTGAAAAAGCATATTGGCAGCAGGACAGACTGGAAAGAAGAGGTGGATCGTGGAAAGATGTTCGGCGTTCTTGTGGTAGGCAAACCGGCTTCAGACGCTCCCGATGCACCGTTGACTCTCGGCTATCTGGCAGCTTATTCGGGGCAGATTCTTGGCCGCAGCGACTGGGAGGGCTTTGTACCTGCCGTTTTCGACTATCTACAGCCAGACGGATATTTCAAGCAGGAAGAGCACCGCATTGATCTGCTGAATGCGGAGATTGCCCGTCGGGAAGCGGAACTGGAGGCTTCGCCCGTCGTGCGGCAGCTGCAACAGTTGCGCCAGGAGGCCGCTGTGGCCATAGACCGGAAGCGATTGGAGATGACGGCCGCCCGTCAGCTGCGTCAGCTGCGACGCAGGGAAGGGCATCTTTCCGAGAAGGAACAGCAGGAGATGATACGCGAAAGCCAGTTCTTGAAGGCAGAGCTGCACCGCACTAAAAAGAAATTCTCCGATGAAATCGGCACTTTTGAGGCAGAATCGGAAGTTCTTGAACAGGCGATAGAAGCCTTGCGGAAGCAGCGGCGACAGCGTTCTGATGCGTTGCAACGTTGGCTGTTTCAGCAGTTTGTCATGGTCAATGCCATCGGTGAGCATCGGAATCTTCTTGAACTTTTCCAAGAAACGGCTTTGCGCATCCCTCCGGCAGGAGCCGGGGAGTGTTGCGAACCGAAGTTGTTGCAGTATGCCTATCTCCACGGATGGCATCCGTACTGTATGGCCATGTTCTGGTGGGGAGTCAGTCCGCGTCAGGAGATACGCCATCATGGACAGTTCTATCCGGCATGTACGGGGAAGTGCAAACCGATATTGGAGTGGCAGCTTCACCGGAAGCATTTTGTCTGGGGGAAAGGTACGGTCAGACCGGAGCAGCCGCCTTTGCAGGTCATCTATGAAGACAGCCATATCCTGGCCGTCAACAAGCAAGCAGGGGTGCTGTCCATACCAGGCATCGATGCACCGGTGTCGGTCTATTCCATGTTTCGCGAGCGTTATCCCGACTTGAAAACGCCCGGCATCGTACATCGGCTGGACATGGACACGAGCGGCATCCTCCTCTTGGCCAAGACCAAGCTGGCACATCGCGGGTTGCAACAGCAGTTTGAAAATCACATCATCCGCAAACGCTACCTTGCCGTGTTGGAAGGAGTTGTCGGCGCACGGTTGCCCCGTAGCGGAACCATCAGCCTTCCCCTGCGTCCCGACTTGCAGGATCGGCCGCGGCAGATGGTGGATGAAGCGTTTGGGAAAACGGCTGAGACCTATTATGAAATTCAAAGAGAAGAGGACGGACACACTGTCGTTGCACTCTATCCCAAGACTGGGCGCACCCATCAGTTGCGCGTACATTGTGCCCATGCTGACGGTCTGGGATGTCCCATCTTGGGTGACCGCCTCTATGGGCATGTGTCGGCTTATGGGGAGGATCGGCCGTCGCGTCTGTACCTGCATGCCGACCGCATCACCTTCCTGCATCCAGCCAGTGGCGAAGAAATGACGCTTGTTTGTCCTTCCGACTTCTAAAAAAAGGCTCGGAAGGTTTTTAGATGTTTCTATGTGTAGATACTGGTAACTTTCTGGAATAAAGAAAGATACGGAATCGGTTCCTTTAGATTTTCTTTTGGTGTGTATATGGGTATATAGGGTAATTCCTATCTTTGCAAAAGAAAGCCTAAAAACGGGTTGACAGCCCCTGGAAATTTTGAATAATTGACAATCTAACTTTAACTTCAACAACAATGAAACAAAGATTATTTCTATTTTGTTTGCTGTGCATGTGGTATGCCGTTATCGGTACGACGATAGCACAGACTCTGAATGGCGACAATCCTACCATGACAGAGAACTTCAACAGTATGTATGATGCGACGGCCAGTGCCGCTACGCTTCCTTTGCCTCAAGGCTGGCGCATAGACCGAAACATGGACGCAGTGAGAAGTGTCGGAGCCTACGACAGTGCTGCTGAAGAAGTGATGTATGAGGGTGGCATCAGTCTTGCCTCAAACGCTAAAAATGGTACTTGGAATTTCCAGTCGAGCTCCGATGTCACCGACCGGGCCGTAGGTGGTATCACCACGGGTTCCGTAGGAGGAGCCAATGCGGGCACACGCTGCCTCAGCGTGATGACAAAAATCACGAATGGCGACGCAAAGGACATTGAAGGGCTGAAGATCAGCTACGATGTGGAGAAGTATCGCAGCGGAAGCAACTCAGCCGGATTCACCGTGCAGATGTATTATTCCACCGACGGCACCGCATGGGTATCTGCCGGTGACGACTTCAAAACCTCTCTGTCTCCCGATGCCACCACGGCTGGAGCCGAGGTCGTGCCCATCTCTACCAACCGTGTGAGCGAGAAAAACCTGAAGGCCACCATTACGAGTGGCAGCGACCTCTACCTGGCCTGGAACATCAGCGTGAGCACAGGTACCACCTGTAGCAGTGCCATGGCCTTGGCCATCGACAACGTGTCTGTCACGGCCACCTTTGCCAATCCCGACGTGGCCAAACATTATATATATGTAGAGAATGCCACCAAGTGGGCCAATCTCTATCTCTATGCCAGCGGTGCTGACGAGCCGTTCGGTGCGCAGCCGGGCAGTCAGCCGGCAGGTGGCACGAATATCAATGGCGTGGAATACAAGTATTACGAGGTGACCACCACCGGCACCTACTCCCTCGTTTTCAGCGACGGCGGCAGCACAAACAAGTACGATGCCGTCAGCGTGACGACCGACAAGGACAACTATCTGAGCGTGAACCCGCTGGGTGTCGACGTGATTGCCGACCCGCAAACCTATACCGGATGGGTAGATCCGACCCGTCCGCCGTTCGTCTCTTCCGGAATCTTCGTCCGTGGCGAAGTCAACAGCTGGGGAGCTCCGGCTGAATGGGAGTTCTCGAAGGAAGCAGATGGCCTGTATGTGCTCTACGACAAGACCCTGTCAGGCAATTTCAAAGTTGCCGATGCCAATTGGAGCAGTGCCTGCAACTACGGGTCTAACGGCTCCCCGATAGAAATAGACAATCCTTATACGCTCACGGGAGGTGTTGACACCAATATCTCGTGCGGCAGCAACACCTATGCCTGTGCCAAAATCGTACTCACCATCAGCGGCGGCACCGCCACGCTCCTGCTCCAGAGCGACA
This sequence comes from uncultured Prevotella sp., assembly GCA_946184025.1. Classification (GTDB taxonomy): domain Bacteria; phylum Bacteroidota; class Bacteroidia; order Bacteroidales; family Bacteroidaceae; genus Prevotella. The sequence goes on along the minus strand of CAMHEA010000113.1, from coordinate 2,153 downwards.
ACGATGATACGGGACTGACCGCTGTCTATGTCATTGGAGACAACAACGGATGGAACTATGCCGATGACAGCGGCAAGCTGATACTCACCAGTGAGCCGAACGTCTTCAAAGGACGGGTGACCATGCCTGCCGGCAGCGATGGACTTAGCCACTGGCTCATCTATCAGAAGTTAGGTATGGGAGGGCCGTGGGGAGCTCCCGGCAACACCGACATGACTGGCAACAACACATCGGGCACGCTGGAGAAAGGCAGCAAGGGAACCGTTTCTACTCAGCCGGGAACCTATGACGTGACTTTCAACCTCTCTACAGGTGCCTACGGACTGACCTTGATACCCTCAGAGATACAGTCGCTCACGATCATGCCTGCTGAGGTAACCTTGGTCCCGGCCGTTCCTGAGCAGGTTCGTGTCCTCTCACTTAACAACAGTCTCATCGATTATAACAATCAGGATTTTATGTTCAACGACATTGCCAAGGCTATGGGTAAGGATGCTGTATGGACCAAGCATACCAATCTTGGCAAACCCCTGAGTTACCATTGGGAAGAAGGTGAGGAGACGACGTCTACTGGTGCTATGAGTGCCAAGGCTCTTATACGCTCAGAAGCCTGGACGCACATCATCCTGCAGGAGCAGAGTGCCCTGCCGCGTACCAATATTGAAGCCTTCCGCAACAACGTAAAGACATGGCTCCAGTTTATCCGTGAGAACTGCCCCAATCCCCATGCCGTTGTCATTGTACCTGTCAACTGGGCCTATAGTGGAGATTGGGCTAACTTCACCGACTTTAACAAGAAATTCGTAGAGAACTGCCAGAACGTAGCACGCGAGACGGGCATCACCCTTTGTCCTGTTGGCGTGGCCTATCAGAATGTCTACGACAAGGAAGGCACTACCGGCATCGCTCCTTGGTTCCAGGATGACCGCCATCCGACCAATATGTCTACCTACATGGCTGCCTGTATGGAATACGGACTTATCTTCGGTGAAGACCCTGTCACGATCAACTCCCATCCCACCAGCATCTCTGATGCCAATGCTGAGAGCATGCGTAGCTATGCATCCGAGGCACTCAAAGGTTTCACCAACTATGTAGACCACACCGCAGGCATGGTGCGCTACAGTGTGGTAGCTGTCGACCAGTTTGGTATGGAACTCGTTACACCCGCTGATTTGGCTTTCACCATTGACGGAGGTGGCTCCATTGACGGCACCGTTTTCACGAGCGATGGCACCGATGGCACCTTTACCCTCACCGCCACAAGCGGTGACTTCACGTCAACAGCGACGCTAAATGTTGTGGATGCCGTACCCGCTGCCATTCAAGGGCCTACTGCCCCTGAAAAGGGACTTACCCTCACGGGAAATAATCTTTTGGGTGAAGGACAAATCGAGGTCTATACCACGGGCGGAAGTATCGTCAAACGAGGACATGGAACAGTCAGTCTCAGCGGCTGCGACCGCGGCATCTACCTCGTCCGCACCACAGGAAAGGACGGAACGCGCACCGCGAAAATCGTCCGATAAAGACATCTTAAGGAAGAATGAGTGAAAACGGCTGTCTCCGGTACATGGAGGCAGCCGTTCTTTCGTAGGATCGTGTCCTTTATCCAGCCCCAATGTGTGCTCTCTTCGCCGTGCTTCTAACGGGTTGAGCCTCAGTGGTTTATCAAATGTATTTTGCCCGTGAGAATTTTTAATTTATTTTTTCTCAAAAAATAATTTATTAATTCTCAAAAAATAAATTAAAAATTCTCGCGACTGTGGCACTCTCGGAAAACAAGTGAAGCCAAACGACTAAACCGCTAAACGACTATACGGCCAAACGACGAATTTCATCTTTGGAGGCTGCCACCTGACTTATCATTTGTCATTGAGGGAACTGCCACCGTCCTCCTGCCTCTGTGGCCTCCGAGCCATGGGCTCCTCCTCTCTTTACTCGTTTCCTCTGCGTGGGGAAGTGAAATGTCACTTGAATGTCGGATGACCCTAAGATATCTCACAGATGACACAGATTTACTCAGATTTTAACGGCTCTAATGAGAAACTCATCCGTGTGAAGATTCACACAGATGTATAGCAGCTCTAATGAAAAAATAAGGTTCATCCGACATTTCGAGTGATATAATGAAGAGATAATGAAGAAAACCG
>CAMHEA010000112.1 GCA_946184025.1 uncultured Prevotella sp. | reverse complement strand
ATGCTCTTCCGGAGTTTTATGAAGCTGATGGGTACAATGCTTCAACGACCCTTTTGCCAACAGGTTGATGACCCTTCCACCACACGAACGAATCCAGTCGATAGACAAATGCCCGTCGACAAACCCAAGAACCTCTACTTTCCGAAGCATGCCGGCACTCTCTGCATAGCGGCAGATCATGCCTACAGCTTCTTTCTCGCCCTCGGAAACACGGGCTGAGGCCACCTCGATGCGGTCTACGTTGACATCGCGTATAAGCATACGGGCAATCATCAGCTTCTCATGCGGGATGAAACTGACACCGTTGGTCTGCTCACCATCGCGTAGCGTGGAGTCCATGATTTCCACAACGGGCTGCACGGAGGGACGGGATTCAGCTATTTGTTCTGCTGTTCCCATGCTTCTATCTTATCCTTGTTCTCCAACAAGAAGTCTATGTCGTCCAAACCGTTCATCAGGCAATGCTTCTTATAGCCATTGATGTCAAAGTGTTCGCTCTTGCCTGTAGCTTTGTTGGTCACGGTCTGACGCGGAAGGTCTACTTCCACCTCTGTCTTGGGATCAGCTTCAATACTGGCAAAGAGTTCCTGAAGAAATTCTTCTGTGACGACAACAGGAAGAACAAAGTTGTTCAGTTCATTGTTCTTATGGATGTCGGCAAAGAAAGAACTGATCACCACACGGAAACCATAGCCGGCAATGGCCCAAGCAGCATGCTCTCGCGAAGAACCAGAACCGAAGTTCTTGCCAGCGACAAGGATGACACCGCTATACCGAGGATCGTTCAGGACGAAATCTTTCTTTAAAGACCCGTCTTTGTTGTATCGCCAGTCACGAAAGAGGTTCTCTCCAAATCCCTTTTTGTCTGTTGCCTTCAGGAAGCGGGCTGGAATGATTTGATCCGTGTCTACATTTTCCAACGGAAGGGGAATACATGTGGAAGTGATAATATCGAATTTCTGCTTCATCTTCTTTTCGTTTTATATACGATTATTATATGCGTTGCCTGTTTTGAAATCAAGCAAGGAAATCGCGGGGGTCGGAAATGACGCCCGTAATGGCTGCGGCTGCGGCCACCAACGGACTGGCCAGAATGGTACGGGCACCCGGTCCCTGCCGACCTTCAAAGTTACGGTTGCTCGTTGATACGCAATATTTTCCTGCCGGCACCTTGTCATCGTTCATGGCCAGACAGGCTGAACATCCAGGCTGCCGAATGGAAAAACCAGCATCCTCCAGGACCTTGTCAAGACCTTCTTCGCGGATCTGACGGTCTACCGCCCAGCTTCCCGGAACCAGCCATGCCACCACGTCAGCAGCTTTCTGATGCCCTTTCACGACAGAGGCAAAGGCACGGAAATCCTCAATACGTCCGTTTGTACAGGCTCCAAGGAACACATAGTCAATCTTCTTGCCAAGAAGCTGCTCGCCCGGTTCAAAACCCATATAGGAAAGACTCTTCTGGAAAGAGGCTTGTCCGGCCTCATCCATAGAATCCAGTGCCGGTATCTTCTCCGTGACACCGATTCCCATTCCGGGATTGGTTCCATAAGTGATACGCGGTTCTATGTCCTCGCCCCGGAACGTCAGTTCCTTGTCAAAGACGGCATCATCGCCACTCTTCAACGTTTTCCAATAGGCAACGGCCTTGTCCCAGTCATCACCAATAGGAGCATACTCCTTGCCCTTGATATATTCAAACGTCGTTTCATCTGGTGCGACAAAGCCACCTCGGGCTCCCATTTCAATAGAAAGGTTGCAAAGCGTAAGCCTGCCTTCCATGGACATGTCCTCAACAACCTCTCCGGCATATTCCACGAAATAGCCTGTTGCGCCAGATGTTGTCAGTTGGGACATCAGATAGAGTGCCACATCCTTGGCAACAACGCCTTTCTGAAGTTTGCCCGTGATACGGATACGCATAGACTTCGGCTTCTGCTGAAGGATACATTGTGAAGCCATGACCATTTCCACCTCAGACGTACCGATACCGAAGGCCACAGCACCCACGGCTCCATGTGTAGAAGTATGCGAGTCACCGCAAACGATGGTCATTCCTGGCAAAGTCAGTCCTTTCTCTGGTCCGACAACATGAATAATACCGTTGTCCGGGGAAAGCATACCATAATGCGTAAGTCCGAAATCCTGGCAATTCTTAGCCAGCGTGTCCACCTGTTTCTTCGAAACGGGGTCTTCAATCGGCTTGTCCTGGTCATGTGTCGGCGTGTTATGGTCTGGCATACAATAGATCTGCTTGGGACGCAGACACTGCAACCCACGGCTACGCAGCCCGTCAAAAGCCTGCGGAGAGGTGACTTCATGGCAATAGAGACGGTCTATATAAAGTTGTGTAGGCCCGTCTTCAACAATCTGCACAACATGCTTGTCCCATATTTTATCAAACAATGTATTCATAATGTTTTCTATCTTAATTTATTTCCATCCTTGCCTAACTTAATGCTGCACGGCCTTGAATTTATTGATACAGTCAATATATGCTTCCACGCTGGCCGTCACGATATCGGTATTCGCCCCGAATCCATAATAGACACTGCCGTTGTATTCCACCTGCATGTGCACCTTACCCACATCGTCGGAACCTTTGGAGATAGCCTGAATGGTAAACTCCTTCAGGGTCATCTGCTTCATAATGATTTTCTTCAAGGCTTTGATGGCTGCATCGACAGGACCATTTCCCGAAGAAGCGGCCTCGAACTTTTGCCCGCTGATATCCAATCCGATACTGGCCACACTCTTCACTCCCTTTCCAGTCGTTACCTGTAGGAAATCAAGTTTCACGGCATGAGCTTCAGCCGTATCTGCGCCTGCCAGCATCAGGATATCATCGTCATTGACCTCTTTCTTCTGGTCTGCCAGTTGCAAGAACTTCTGATAAAGTTTATCCAACTTGGCTTCGTCGTCAATGTCTACGCCCAGCACTTGCAGTCTGTATTTCAAGGCTGCACGACCAGAACGCGCCGTCAACACGATGGAATTGTCATCGAGTCCCACATCTTTCGGATTCATAATCTCATAGGTCTGTACATTCTTCAGGACACCATCCTGATGAATACCGCTGGAATGCGCAAAGGCATTCCTACCCACAATGGCCTTGTTGGGCTGAACGGGCATATTCATCAGCGAACTGACCATGCGCGATGTAGGATAGATCTTCGTCGTATTGATATTTGTATCGATGCCCAGATGGGAGTGGCACTTTAGGATCATGGCAATCTCCTCCAAGGAAGTGTTACCGGCACGTTCGCCGATACCATTGATTGTCACCTCCACCTGACGCGCTCCATTGATGACACCGCTAAACGTATTAGCCGTAGCCATGCCCAAGTCATTGTGGCAGTGCGTAGAGATAATGGCCTTGTCAATACCGTCAACATGCTCCATCAGATACTTTATCTTCTCACCATATTCTGCCGGCAAGCAATATCCCGTCGTATCTGGAATATTGACCACCGTGGCACCAGCCTTGATCACAGCTTCAACCACACGAGCCAGATATTCATTATCAGTACGACCGGCATCCTCCGCATAGAACTCCACGTCTTCCACATAACGCTTGGCATGCTTCACCGCAGCCACGGCACGCTCTATGATTTCCTCACGGTTAGAGTTGAATTTATACTTAATATGCGAATCGCTCGTACCGATACCTGTATGGATACGCTTATGCTTGGCATACTGCAAAGCTTCGGCAGCCACATCAATATCTTTCTCTACGGCTCTGGTCAGTGCACAGATTGTCGGCCATGTAACAGCCTTTGAAATCTCAATCACCGAATTAAAGTCACCAGGACTGGAAATGGGGAATCCGGCCTCAATCACATCCACCCCCAGTTGTTCCAAAGCCTTGGCCACTTGGATTTTTTCTACGGTGTTCAGCTGACACCCCGGCACCTGTTCGCCATCGCGCAGCGTCGTGTCGAAAATGTAAAGTCTGTCGTTCATATCTATATACTTGTTATCTGTTATCTTTTCTGTTCTTTCTGGACCACTCCCTCAAAGAAAGCAAAAAGCCTTTCACACCACGGAAGTGAGAAAGGCTCTATCGTTATATCATCAAAACTATATGCACACATCATCACTTCCGGCCACTCGTTGTAGTCGAATTCGAAGAATAATGCTCAATAGATTCAATTTTCCGTCCATCTTTTTCTATTTTGGTTGCAAAGTTACACAATTTATGTGGCTTCTGCAAATAATTCAATACTTTTTTATCACGAAACCTAACAATCAATGCCCGTTCCACACACCCTTTCAAACAGGAGAAGATTCCATGTTACACCTTATATATATAAAGGAACACGCAAGGCACTTTCCCGACTATGATTCCTCAGAAATTAAAACGAAGGCATGCCTGGTGAAGGTGGAAGCGCATCGTCCCCATTCAGGCGCGAGTCTATGATTTCGCCCCCCAAGTCATCACCTGCCGGACGATAAGACGCATCCTCTGCATTGGCAAAACGCGTAAACTCACCACGGAAGTTAAGCAGCACGTCACCCGTAGCACCCTTACGGTGCTTGGCTATGATGATTTGGGCCATGCCATGAAGGTCATGCCCCTTGCCGTCGTCATAGATGTGATAATATTCCGGTCGATGCACGAAAAGAACCATGTCGGCATCCTGCTCAATGGCACCGGACTCACGCAAGTCGCTCAACTGGGGGCGTTTGCCGTCCAGTCCTTGCCCGTCACGGTTATCTACCGTACGGTTCAGCTGCGACAAGGCAATCACAGGGATATTCAACTCCTTTGCCAGTCCTTTCAGCGACCGGCTGATGGTGCTTACCTCCTCCTGTCGGTTGCTGAAACGCATTCCGTTGGCATTCATCAGCTGCAAGTAGTCGATCATCAGAATCTTGATATCATGCTCACGCACCAACCGACGCGCCTTTGTGCGCAGTTCGAACACTGAAAGCCCTGGTGTGTCATCAATATAGACAGGAGCCCCTTCCAGCTTACGGATATTATTGTCAAAGCGTATCCATTCGTCGTCCGACAGTTGCCCGTTAAGGATCTTCGAACCAGCCACCTCACAAACATTCGATATCAGACGATTCACCAGCTGCACAGAATTCATTTCCAACGAAAAGAATGCAATCGGTTGCCGATAGTCAACGGCAATATTCTTGGCTATACTCAATGCAAACGAAGTCTTGCCCATGGCCGGACGCCCCGCAATGATAATCAAGTCACTCGCCTGCCAGCCAGCCGTGATGTCATCCAGTTTATGGAACCCACTGGGCACACCAGTCAGACCACCCTTGTTTTCCGAAGCCTTCATCAGAATGCGGTGAGCTTCCTGCAAGATCGGATCAATATGCTGATAGTCCTGCACCATGTTCTTCTGCGACAGTTCGAAAAGGTCACTCTCCGCACGCTGCATCAGCACATCCACATCTGCCGTCTCGTCAAAAGCACCCTCCTCTATCATCGACGCATAATGAATCAGCTGACGCGCCGTGAACTTGTCTGCCAATATCTTCGCATGGTACTCAATATGCGCAGAAGAAGCCACATGCGAACTCAGCTCCACAATATAAGCCGGCCCACCCACCTCTTCCAGCGTACCCTCCTTGCGCAGCTGTTCCGTCACCGTGATGATATCCACTGGCAACTCCTGCATGTTCATCGTCTGAATGGCATGATAGATTTTCTGGTTGCGCGGTTCATAAAACGTTTCCGGCCGGAGCAGCTCCGACACCACCGTAAAAGCATCCTTGTCTATCATCAGCGCACCCAGCACCACACGTTCTATCTCCAGTGCCTGCGGTTGCAGCCGTCCGTAACTGTTATCTATCGGTGCACTTTTGCGCCGTCCGTTTCCTCTGTTGTTCGTCTTGCTTTCTGCCATAATGCTGCAAAGGTACGAAAAAAATCGATGAAGCGAGTAACAAACGAATTGATTTGTTTGTTCAAGTGTGAGTTTTTATGCAACAAGGGAACGCAAAAGAAAAAAGTGCTTTTCCTTTCCACATCCATGCAGAACCTTCATCCATTTGACTGCTACAGGACGGCAAACCATGCAACACATTTGCACAAAAATTGCATAGAAAAAGAATTTTTCCCTACGAAACACTTGCCCCTTTAATTATTTTTCGTACCTTTGCACCCGATGCCCGTACTCCGCCCGTCGGAAGGCATTCTATCTTTGAGGAAATAAACCAAGAGACGTTATGTCTGTTCTTGTGTCTTGAAACCTGAGAAATTTCAAAATACATACAAGAAAAGCATAATATTTCCCCTATATACGATTTAGGGGGGGTAATGCCACCTTCCTTCTTGCTATAAAAGTTTC